>JAOTUD010000165.1 GCA_029864065.1 Gammaproteobacteria bacterium
GCTTCCCGGTATTGTGCGCGCGTATCCATCATCGGCTTGAGATTCACCTCGTTGAAGGTGGTCAACATTGCCGCGGTGTTCTGCGCCTGCTTGAGCCGTTCGGCGATCTTGGCCCGCAGCCTGCTCATCGGCACGCGGCGGTCGTTACGGCCTTCGCTCGGAACCGGCTGCCGAGCCGGGGCTTTCGCCGTCGGGATAGGCGCTGCTGGCGCCTGCGCGACGGGCGCCTCGGCAGGTCGCTGTTTCAGGTGCCGCTCGACGTCCGCCCTGGTGATCGCGCCCTTCTTCCCGGTGGGCTGAACGTCTTCAGCCTTGAGGTCGTTTTCGAGCAGCAGTTTGCGCACCGCGGGGCTCGCCTTGCCGGGACCGCTGGCCTCGTCGGCCGGCGGCACCTCGGCCGGCGCTTCGGCGGCGGCGGGTTTTGCGCCCGCCGTTGCCGCGGCTGCCTCGGTATCGATAACGCCAAGCACATCCCCGCCTTTCACCGTATCGCCGGATGCAAAGGCGATCGACTTGATGACGCCGGCCGAACTGGCGACGATTTCGAGCACCACCTTGTCGGTTTCGAGGTCGACGATATTCTCTTCCACGGCAACGCTATCCCCGACCTGCTTGTGCCAGTCCCCCAGGGTACCCTCGGTTACCGATTCGGGTAATGCCGGAACCTTGATTTCTACCTGCATAACTTGCTCCAGTGCTTTTCTTCTTAATTGTCCAGATGGTCCGAGTAATCGGCTTCGAAAGCTTCCTTGACCAGGTGTGCCTCCTGCTTCAGATGCAGGGCCATGTAGCCCACGGCCGGAGATGCAGCCGAAATCCTGCCGGCATATTGTACCTGCAACGGTGCGAAAATTTCGTTGAGGCGGCTTTTGAATTCACGGAACATGCCCTGGTTGCGTGGCTCGTCCTGGCACCAGACCACGTTTTCAAGCGCCGGATAACGCTCCTGGATCGCCTTCAAATCCACCTTCGGAAACGGGTAAAGCTGCTCGACGCGAACGATTGCGGTGCTGTGATCGTATTGTTGCGCGCGCGTTTCATAGAGCTTGTAGTAAATCTTGCCGCTGCAGAGTATTAAACGTTTTACTTTCGCGTCCCTGACCTTGTCGATTTCAGGTATCACCTTCATGAACTCGCCGTCGCTATAGGCGCTGAGCGGTGACACCGCTTTTTCGTGGCGCAACAGGCTTTTGGGAGTCAATACGATCAGGGGTTTCCTGAAGCCGCAGGTCATCTGGCTGCGCAGCAGGTGAAAAATCTGCGCTGGCAGGGTTGGCTGAGCCACGCGCATATTGTGCTGTGCGCACAGTTCCAGGTAACGCTCGATACGGGCCGACGAGTGCTCGGGACCCTGACCCTCGTAACCATGCGGCAACAGCATGACCAGCCCGCTAAGCCGTCCCCACTTCATCTCGCCCGAACTGATGAACTGGTCGATAACGACCTGGGCGCCGTTGGCGAAATCTCCGAACTGGGCCTCCCAGATCACCAGCGTATTCGGGTCGGTGGACGAGTAGCCGTATTCGAATCCCAGCACGGCTTCCTCGGACAGAAACGAATTGATGACCTCGAAGCGCGGTTGATCCTCGGCCAGGTTCTTGAGCGGCTTGTATATCTGCCCGGTTTTCTGATCGTGCAGGGCCGCATGGCGATGGAAGAAGGTTCCGCGCTCGCTGTCCTGCCCCGACAGGCGGATGCGGTAGCCGTCGTCGAGCAAGGTTGCATAAGCGAGGTTTTCGGCGAAGCCCCAGTCGCCGGGTATTTCTCCATCGAGCATTTTCTGCCGGCTTTCCATGATCTTGGCCACGCGCGAATGGAGCGAGAAATCCTCCGGAAGCGTGAGCATTTTCCGCCCCAGCTGCTGAATTTTCTGCGCATCGACCCCGGTACCGGTCGTGGTATTGACGTCGCCCTGCTGCAGGCCTGCCCAGTCGCGCGCGTTGGTCGGCTCCAGCCCCGAGATGACGTTCAACGCGACGGCGCCCCCCTCGTCCAGCGCGCGACGGTAATCGGCTACCATTTCATCGATCTTTTCGCGCGTCGTGAAGCCCTCGTCGATGAGCCGCTGCGAATGCAGGTCTACCAGCCGCGGGTGCTTGCGAATCGCGTCATACATCAGCGGTTGCGTAACCGCCGGTTCATCGGCCTCGTTGTGGCCGTAGCGGCGATAGCAGACCATGTCGATGACGACGTCGCACTGAAAGGTTTCGCGATACTTGACCGCGATTTCGGCGATAAACACGCAGGCTTCCGGATCGTCGCCGTTTACGTGGAATATCGGGGCCTGCACCATGCGTGCTACCTCGGTGCAGTAAAGCGAAGACCGCATGTCGCGCGGGTTGCTGGTGGTAAAGCCGATCTGGTTATTGACGATGATATGGATCGTGCCGCCGGTGCGATAGCCGCGCGTCTGGCACATGTTGAAGGTTTCCATGACCACGCCCTGCCCGGCAAAGGCCGAATCGCCGTGAATTATGACCGGCAGAACATCGTTGGTATTACGGTCGTCGAAACGGCGTTGGCGCGCGCGCACCGAGCCCTCGACGACAGGGTCGACGATTTCCAGGTGCGACGGGTTGAAGGCCAGCGCCAGGTGCATAGGCCCGGAGTCGGTATATATATCCGACGAAAAACCCTGGTGGTACTTGACGTCGTAATTATAGCGCTCGTCCCAGTCGATATTACCCTCGAACTCATCGAACAGGTCGCTCGGCATCTTGCCGAAAATGTTGGTCAGCACGTTGAGGCGCCCACGATGCGCCATGCCGATGACAACCTCGCGTGTCTTGGTAACCCCGGCCTGCTGCACCACGCGGTCGATGATCGGAATCAGCGACTCGCCGCCTTCCAGCGAAAACCGCTTCTGGCCGATGTAGCGCGTGTGCAGGTATTTTTCGAGGTTTTCGGCGGCAATGATCCGGTCCAGGATACGGTTACGGCGTCCTTCCCTGAAGTCGGGGGTGGACAGCGAGGTTTCTATCTGTACCTGGATCCAGCGTTTTTGCGCCCGATCCTCGATATGCATGTATTCCGAGCCCACCGTGCCGCAATAGGTTTTCTCGAGACGCTCGATAATATCGCGCAGCGGTGCGTCCTCGACGCCGAACAGCGAGCCGGTATTGAAAACGGTGTCGAGATCGGTTTCGCCGAGGTCATTACCGGCGAGGGTCATTTCCTTGATCTCGGGAATGGGATTGATATTGAGCGGATCAAGCCGCGCCTTCTGATGTCCCTTGACGCGGTAGGCGTTGATTAACTGTAATACGCGCACCTGCCTGGCGTCATGTTCGTGCAAATCGCTTCTGGCGACGCCACTGCCGGACCTCTTGTGCAGCACCGCGTATTTCATTTGTTCCCGGATCTGGAGATGATCCTGGTCCGCAGTGAGCTCACCGTTTTTCAGTTCGGCAAACCAGTTGCGCCAGTTTTCGTCGACGTCGGCCTCGTTCTTCAGGTAACGCGAGTAAAGTTCTTCGATGAATGCAGCGTTGCTCCCATGGAGGTAACTCTGTTGCTGCATTTTTTTCATGCTCATGGCTGCCTACCTGTGGACTGTTTCCCGGGTCTTTTTCGTGAATAACGATAGCTTGATAATAGCCGCCGTTTCCACTTTAACCGCTAATAATACTGCAACATGGTGCCATGGCGAAACAGAACAGACGAGATTATCCGCCGACGCCACGATTCTTTGCGCTAACAGGGTGTTTTTAATTTTACCCGCGCTGGTAGAATACGCGCATTCTCAACCTGGATCAGGCTGATGGCGCAATACATCTTTACCATGAACGGGGTCGGCAAGGTCGTGCCCCCGCAGAACGAAATTCTGAAAAACATTTCGCTCAATTTCTTCCCGGGTGCGAAAATCGGCGTGCTCGGTTACAACGGGGCGGGCAAATCGACCCTGTTGCGGATCATGGCCGGCGTCGATACCGAATATAACGGCGAGGCCAGGCCGCAACCGGGGATCAAGATCGGCTACCTGCCGCAGGAGCCCGAGCTCGACAATGACCTGAACGTGCGCGGCAATGTCGAACTGGGGGTCGCCGAGGCCAAGTCGCTGCTGGATCAGTTCAACGAGGTGAACATGAAGTTCGCCGAGCCGATGTCCGACGACGAAATGAACGAACTGCTTGCGCAGCAGGCCGATCTGCAGGAAAAGATCGAGGCCGCCGGCGCCTGGGACCTGGACCGTAAGCTCGACGTCGCGGCCGACGCGCTGCGCCTGCCGCCCTGGGAAGCGGCGGTCGAGCGGCTTTCGGGCGGGGAAAAACGCCGCGTCGCGCTATGCCGCCTGCTGCTGTCGAATCCCGACATGTTGATCCTGGACGAACCCACGAATCATCTCGATGCCGAATCGGTAGCCTGGCTGGAGCGTTTCTTACAGGATTTTCCAGGCACCGTCGTGGCGGTTACCCACGATCGCTATTTCCTCGACAATGTCGCCGGCTGGATCCTGGAGCTCGACCGCGGCCACGGCATTCCGTGGGAAGGCAATTACTCGTCCTGGCTGGAGCAGAAGGAAAAGCGGCTGGCGCACGAGGAACGTTCCGAAAAGGCGCGGCTGAAGTCGATGCAGGCCGAACTCGAATGGGTGCACGCCAACCCCAAGGGACGGCAGTCGAAGAGCAAGGCGCGACTGAAGCGCTTCGAGGAGTTGTCGTCGCAGGAATACCAGAAGCGTTCCGAGACCCAGGAGCTTTATATTCCGCCCGGCCCGCGTCTCGGCGATGTCGTCGTCGAAATCGAAGGCGGCAGGAAGTCTTTTGACGACAAGCTGCTTTATCAGGACCTCGAATTCAAGCTACCGCGCGGCGGTATCGTCGGCATCATCGGCCCGAACGGCGCGGGCAAGACCACGCTGTTTCGCATCATGGTCGGGCAGGACAGCCTGGACGAGGGTTCGATCAAAATCGGGGATACCGTCAAGATCGCCTATGTCGATCAGTCGCGCGACGACCTCGACGGCAGCAAAACGGTCTGGGAGGAGCTGTCCGACGGGCTCGACAGCATCGTCGTCGGCAACTACGAGATCCCGTCGCGCGCCTACGTGTCGCGCTTTAATTTCCGCGGCGGCGCGCAGCAGAAGTTCGTCAAGGACCTCTCCGGCGGGGAGCGCAACCGGTTGCATCTCGCCAAACTGCTGAAAAGCGGGGGCAACCTGCTGCTGCTCGACGAACCCACCAACGATCTCGACGTGGAGACCCTGCGCGCGCTCGAGGAAGCCATTCTCGATTTTCCGGGTTGCGTGGTCGTGATCTCCCACGATCGCTGGTTCCTGGACCGCATCGCGACGCACATTATCGCCTTCGAGGGCAATAGCGAGGTTTATACCTACGAAGGCAATTATTCCGAATACGAGACGCATCGCAAGCAGCGCCTCGGCCAGGAGGCCGACCAGCCGCATCGCATCCGCTTCAAGAAGCTGGAAGTCTGATGGCGGAACTCGATAAGCTTTTCAAGCGTCTCGACGTGCTGCTCGACCGGGTCGAAAAGATCATACCCGGGCAGGCCGAGGCCAGAACCGAGCCAGGTTACAGCGCCTACCGCTGGTCGGCGCAGGGGCTGGACGGAATTTCGCTGTTCGACCGGGTCGACAAGACCGAGCTGTTGCACCTGGAGCGCCAGCAGAACCTGTTGTTCAGAAACACGGTCCAGTTTCTGGACGATAAACCGGCCAACAACGCCCTGCTGTGGGGGGCGCGCGGAACCGGCAAGTCATCGTTGATCAAGGCCCAGCTTGCCGAGTTTCAGGAGCGCGGACTGTGTATCGTCGAAATACCGAAATCCGCGACCGGCGAGCTATTTGAAATTATCCGCACCCTGGCCAATGACGGGCGCAAGTTTATCGTTTACCTGGACGACCTGTCTTTCGAGGCCAACGATGACTCGTACAAGGCGCTCAAGGCCTGCCTCGAGGGATCGCTGCAGCCACAGCCGGACAACGTCATCATCTACGCCACTTCGAATCGTCGGCACCTGATGCCGGAATCGATGCAGGATAACCTCGACAGCAGGATGGTCGACGGCCAGCTGCATCCGAGCGACAGCATCGAGGAGAAAATCTCGCTGTCGGACCGCTTCGGGCTGTGGCTGTCGTTTCACCCGTTTACCCAGGATCAGTACCTGGCGGTCGTCGACCAGGCGCTGCGGGCGCGGGGCATGAAAATGAACGAGGAAGCGCGCATCGAATCGATTCGATTCGCCACCCAGCGCGGTTCGCGCAGCGGCCGCATCGCGGTGCAGTTTGCGGCCTACTGGGAATCCCTGCAATAATCCCCGGAATTATTGTCCCCGGAATTGTGCGATTAGCGCATGATGAAGGGATTCGCCATCGGTTCGGTGGAGGTGTTGATCCAGACGGTCTTGGTGCGCGTGTAGTCGTAAATCGTGTCGATACCGGCTTCGCGGCCCGGCCCGCTGTTCTTGAATCCGCCGAACGGTGCAATCGGGGATATGACCCGGTAAGTGTTCACCCAGACGATACCGGACTGGATCGCGTCCGAGACCCGCAGCGCGCGCGCGACGTTTGACGTAAACACGCCCGAACCGAGTCCGAAATCGGAATTATTGGCCATTTCGATCGCTTCTTCCTCGCTATCGAAACTCAGCGCCGACAGGATCGGACCGAACATTTCTTCGCGCACGGTGCGGATATCCTGGTGCGGGCAGTCGAGGATCGTCGG
>JAOTUD010000166.1 GCA_029864065.1 Gammaproteobacteria bacterium
GCGGGATGGTCTGGAAGCTCAGCAGCTGCACACCGGCAGGCGGCGTTTGCAGCGGGTTGCCGCAGACATCGCGCAAGCCGTCGGTGAGGCGAATATAGACCGGCACATCCTCGGGCAGGTTGCCAGCCGGTTTATAAGTCAGGGTGCGGAACAGGTTCGAGAAGACCGCAGTGCCCGGAACAGCCGTTCCGCCGCTGATTTCTCCGCCGGCTTCGATTGCGTCCTGATAGACGCTGAAGCTGCTGTTGGCCAGATCACCTGGAACGAAGGCGAAGCTTCCCGGGTTCATGCGGTTGGTGAAATTCAGCACGATGGACTGGTTGAGCGGCCGGTCGATCGAACCATTCGGCGGCGCGCTCATGGTCGCAATCGGCGCACCGATTCCGCTACAGGTTTGCTCGGTGCTGAAGGTCCAGGTGAAGCCTTCTACCATTTCCGCGCCGGAGGCGTCGCTGCAGATACCGCCTGCTCCGCCGACCAGGGTCGCGCGGTAAGTGGTATTGTCCCTGAGGAAGTACTGGCTGTTGTTATGCGGTGTATCGAGACCGAGGCGCAGAACAGCGATCGTGGTGCCACCAGCCGGTGGATTTTCTACCGTCAGGTCGGTCGGGATATGTTTGACCGGGTTGCCGAAGGTATCGAGTTCTTCGAGATAAAAGGTGCCCGCCTGCACCAGATCCGCGGAGATTACCTGTATGCCCTTGCTCGGATCTGACGGATCGATCAGCGTCTCGACGACATTGGTGAAGGTATCGCCAACGATACAGTTGCTGCTTTGCGGGGTCAGCGTCGCGAGTACCGACGTGGTGACCGGAATATTCGGCTGACCATTGAGCGGGTTGATGCCGATCACGACCGGCGGCTGGTCCGCCGGTAACGGCTCGAAATTCGCCGGGTAGGTATTGGCGATATTACAGTCGGTGCCGTCGGGCCCGGTATCCACCGCGAGGTTGATATTTTCAGAGGCAATCGCCTGGCATGCGATTATTTCACCCTCTACCTTCGACTGTACGCGGAATGCGGCCTGCACCGCCCTTCCCGAAGGTATTTGACCGAAACTGATGATCTGGTTGGAGCCGGGAATCGGATTGCCCGCGCCATCTACCAGTAACGAATCGCCGCCAACGAAAAGCTCGAGACTGGTGTACAGTGCCGGACGGTTCGAGGTGTTGGTAATTTCGACGATCAGGTCGTAAATCTCGTTAAAGGTGACATCCGGCAGACCGACCCGGCTCGGGTGGCGCACCACTACATCGAACGTCGGTGGCCCGAAGACCTGCACCGAGGTACCGGCAGAACCACTGACGGGCTCGGGCTGCGCGAGGCCGCCGCCGGTCAGGAAGCCGTTAAAGTCGACGTCGACATTATGTGTACCGATACCGTCGCCGCGGATGATGAATTGGCCGGTCCCGGTTTCCGTGGGGCCGATATCACCGATATCGACGCTGTCGATTGCGCTACCGGTATTGATCGTGGAAACGTCGGTTCCGGGACCGGCTTTGACCGGTGACAACCCGGCCGGCAACACGATGTTTGCTGCCATGTCGGCCAGCACAAAGTCGGTGGAAGTATTTTGGATCGCGATCGTGACCTGGAAGAATTCTTTCAGGGTCTTGATCCGACCATCGATAATAATGACGCCCGGAATGGTTTGGCCTGACGGCGTCTTGATGACGACGATGTTCGAGCAGCCCGAGATGCAACCGGTGACCGGCCTGGGCGCACTTACTCCGCCACCGCCGCCACCACCACCGGTCCAGCCGCCACCGCCGCTGCCGTAGCTGACGCTGGGAGCAGCCGGTACCGCGACCGGTTGACTGATGGTGACCGGGAACTGGCCGATGGTCAGTACGATGGTGAACATCGAAACGTTAAAGTTGCCCGGATCGTCGAGATCGATAACCCCGTTCTCTACCAGCAGCTCGGTTTCTTCGATCGTCAGCGGCCGTGACGAGGCCTCGGCGATGATGATCGACGAGGGATCGACATGGGTTACCTGTATCGGGTTCGCCGATGCGCGCGGCCTGGGCGGCGCGGCGAGATTATCGATCGCGGTCGCGATCAGCGTGTTCTCGGTATTCCGGCGCAGCGGCACGTCGAGGCAGAAAGCCGTGTCGCCAGCGGCGACCTGGGTCGACACGGTGCTGGCGCCGCCCTCGATCTTGACCGTGGTGCTTTCGCGCGAGGTACCGCAAATCTGAATGCTCTGCGCCACGCTCGCGGCCGCGACCGGGTCGAGCACCGGTGGCGGCAGCAAACTGGTATTCTTGATCGCCGGGGTGCCGACGAAAGGAGCGAAGGATCCAAGGCTTACGCTCAGCTGCAGAATACCGTCGTCGAGCGCGCAGGCATCGATGCCGCTGAAGGCGACCGCGGCGCCGCTGGCCGACGAGAACAACGAGCTGGTTGCGCTCGCGCCGCCCTGGTCCGTCAGGGTCACAGAAAACAGAAAAACGTTGGTATCGCCGAACTGAACGCTACCGGAAACGTTCGCGCAGTTACCCGCGCCGATCACGCCATCGACGCTGGCGCCGAGGATCGGGATATTGACCAGAGTGACGACCGGTATCACATTCGCGGCCAGCGACACCGTTCGCGGCGACTCGTCGGGATCGTCGCTGTTGATCGAAAGCTCACCGGTAATGGTGGTGCCGGCGCTGCCGGCCGGCGCGGTGAAGGTCACGGCAACGTTTTGCGAACCGCCCGGATCGAGCGTGAACGGAATATTCTGGCCCGGCAACGGCGCAACAGCGAAATCGGAATTGTCGCTGGTGACGTCGCTGACGTTGAGCGGCGCGTCACCGAGGTTGCTGATCGTCAGCTGCTGTTCGACGCTGGCGCCCTCGGGCACCGCGCCAAACAGGAGGCTGGTGGCCGAATCGATATCGGGTTCGGCAGCCGGCGGCGGCAACACGCCGCGGCCGGTCACCGCGACCAGCGCTGGATCGATGTTATCGGCGTTGCTGTTGATCGTAATCGTGCCGTTGAAAATGCCTTCCGCGGCCGGGCTGAAGTCGATATCGACGTTACGCGGCGAGCCGCCGTCGGCGATATCGAACGAAACCGGCGGGAACACGCTAAACGGCGCGCCGCTGCTGGCAATATTGCTGACGCTCAGGGTCGCGTCACCGGTGTTTTCTACCGTCAACGGCAGGTTAGCCGAGCTGCCGACTAAGACATCGCCGAAATCGAGCGGATCCGGGCCGACATCGATGGTCGGAACATTGACCTGGGGCTCGACGCCGCGGCCGGTCACCGCAATGACGACCGGATCGATATTGTCGGCATTGCTGTTGATGGTAACCGTGCCATTGAAAACGCCCGGCGCGGCGGGGCTGAAATTGATCTGGACGTTTTGCGCCGCGCCACCTGCCGTGATGTCGAATGAAGTCGGGGGCGTAACGCTGAAGGGCGCACCGCTGCTGGTGATAGTGCTGACGCTGAGCGTCGCGGTGCCGGTATTGCTAACTACCAGCGCCAGGTTGGCAGAATTGCCAACTAAAACATCGCCGAAACTCAGTGGATCCGGGCTGACATCGATGGTGGGGACATCGACCGGAGGATCGATAACGGTGCAGCGCGGCAGCGTGCATCG
The DNA here is from genome assembly GCA_029864065.1 of Gammaproteobacteria bacterium. Classification (GTDB taxonomy): domain Bacteria; phylum Pseudomonadota; class Gammaproteobacteria. The sequence goes on from JAOTUD010000166.1 coordinate 3,596, forward strand.
AAGGATGCAGGTGCGCGCATCGAGAACCGTGATGAAGCCGTCGCCATCCGCGTCCGCGGGGTCGTCCGGACCGGTGGCCGGCGCGTTGCGCGCCAGCGCTATTTGAAAGATATCGTTGTGATCGACGTCGCCATCTTCGTCGGTGTCACAAACCGCGGCAAATACAGAGGTGGGACTCAGCAGCCACAGCAGCACCAGCGCGAAAAAATGATATCGGTAAGCCTTCATCGAGAAATCCCTCCTATATGAGCACGCTATACTGTCTTTTTCACTGATACCGCTTTACATCTACTGCTTACACCTTAAATCTTGTTGACTCCCTGAATACTGCCCGGATCAAATGAAGTTATTATTATGAGATTCGCATTTAATATTTGGCCTGTTATTGCTGTATCACTTTCCTTCGCTTACCGAATCCGATCAAACCAACCAGACCTGTGCCGAACAGCCAGACGGCCGCGGGGACGGGTATTACCGAGACTGTGACTGATCCGGCCCGCAAGTCCGCATGCAGCTCCGTAGCAAATCCGAAAGCATCATACTCACCAGAGAGCAAAGCAAAGCTGATATCCAGCGCGCTGGTCCCGAGGCTTAATGTGCTGAAATCAAAGGTACCCAGGACAAAATCGTCGGGTTGAAAAAGCATCAGATCTAAATCAAAATCAAGCGAAAGTTCGAAGACGTTGACGACGCCACCCCCTAAGTCCATCACATCTGTGAAATTGAAACCTAAGCCAAAGACATCGAGTCCCGTGCCGAAGGTAAAACTCTGAAAGCCCAGAATGGAATCATCAAAGCTGATATCCAGGTCAAAGCCGGTTAAGATATCGTCACCCAGGTCTGAAATGCGTAAATCAACACTAACGGGATTGCCCAATTGAACAGTCTGATCGCTCGGATCGAAGCTGAGGATGATCGCTGATGCAGCGCTCGTATGCAGAAGACTGAAAATCACTACCAAACAGAGTCCGAACTGTTTCCAAAGCATAGTGAAATCTCCTCCATGTACCGGTAACCTGCAAATATTAGCAAATTATGTCAGTTGGCGAATCACCCATATGGGTTAAAGGTTATAGGGTTATTGACAGCTTATCGAAATTGGGCCCGATCCGAGCGCTTTTTAGAAAATTCGCTTTCCAAATTGATTAGAAATTTTCTCCGATATCGGTGTAGTACGTCTAGTTGGCGAAGAATCCGATCAGGTTGGCGGCGCCGCGCGCGAACTCGCTTTCCAGCGGAAACGACAGCATCCCCATCACCGAGTAACCGAGCAGCCACGGCATCAGGTAAAAGCGCACCATGAAAAAGAACCAGGCGACATAGAGCGGCACCATCGGCTGCACCAGGAAGGATGGCGTCACCGGTTTGAACACCTTGATGATCGGGTTGGTCGAGCGGACGAAAAACTTCATGAAGAAAAAGGTGCTGTCCTCGGGCAGAAAGATACCCATCGCGAAGCGGCCGATCAGCGTCCACATCACCATGCCGAGCAGGTAATCGGAGATAATTACCCAGACTGGAAAGGCTTCCGTCATTGTTCAATCACTTTAATCATCGAAAGAATTCCGGGGACAGTTTACTTAATTCTTATTTGAATTCCGGGGACAGTTTACTCAAATCTCCGCGCTTCGTCCCGAAAAAGCAGAGCCAGGCCGGAATTAAGTAAACTGTCCCCGGAATTCCCTTGTAAAGATCCCCGCTTGCGCGGGGATGACTTCAAAATAGCGGCGTCACAAATAAAAAAGCCGGGACACGAGGTCCCGGCTTCAATCGGTACTGCTTTATTATTAGTGTGAAGCTTTCAACACAGTCTCGCCAGACGGTATACGAATTTCGTCTACCATGGCCTGGGTTTCTGCATCGGGTTCCGGCGTCATCAGCGAGACGATGACCATCAGCCCGAGGCTGACCGGCATGCCGATCATGCCGAAGCGCAGGTGGTCGATACCGATCCACGGATCCATGCCGCCCCAGCGAACCATGTACAGGTACCAGGTGCCGGCGATGAGACCACCGGCCATACCGGCAATTGCACCCTGGCGATTCGCGCGTTTCCACCAGATGCCCAGTACGATCGGGAAGAACAGTCCGGAGCACGCAAAATCGAATGCCCAGGCGACCGCGCCCAGAATACTGGTCAACTTGAGGGAGGCCACGAACGCACCCGCGGCACCGATCGCGAGTAACAGTACCCTTGCGACCAGCAGCCGTTTCTTGGTTTCCGCCTGGGGATCGATGATCTTGTAGTAAAGATCGTGTGACAGCGCGTTGGCGATCGCGAGCAGCAGTCCGTCAGCCGTCGACATCGCAGCCGCCATACCACCCGCGGCCACGAGGCCGGAGATGACATAGGGTAGACCCGCGATCTCAGGCGTCGCCAGCACCACGATATCGCCGCGCATAAAGAACTCGTTGAGTTGCAGTATGCCATCGGCGTTGGCGTCGATGATTTGCGCAAAGCCCACGTTACTCCACTTCTGTATCCACTCGAGCGCCTGCACGTCGGCGATGGACTTGCCGATGATGCCGGTCGCGAGATTGGGATCGAGTATCTGCAGCTTGGTGAAGGTCGCCAGCGCAGGCGCGGTGAAGTACAGCAGGAAGATGAACATCAGCGACCAGGCCACCGACTGGCGCGCGGCACGCACCGAAGGCGTGGTGAAGTAGCGCATCAGGATGTGCGGCAACGATGCCGTACCCAGCATCATACAGGCCACCAGGGTCACGAACTTCCAGCTTTCCATCGCCGAGCCACTGGCCGCGGCAAAAGGCTTGGAAAGCGCCGCGAGACCGCCCGCCGCACCGGATACCGCGGGCAGCGTACCGAGGCCGTGTATCGCTTCGAGTTCGGTAATGCGCTGTACCGCGTCGCCGTAGACGAACTGCGGAATCAGGCCGAAACCCTGCTTGTTGGACATCCAGAACACCGGCACCAGGTAAGCGATGATCAACACGATGTACTGCGCCACCTGGGTCCAGGTAACCGCGCGCATGCCGCCGAGCATCGAGCACAGCAGGATACCGAGCAGCCCGAACCAGACGCCGACTTC
>JAOTUD010000167.1 GCA_029864065.1 Gammaproteobacteria bacterium
CTGAAGGTTTGCGTACACCGGCAGCAGGCGCTTTTCTTTATCCGCCAGGCGGATGCCGCCGCGGTCGCAGGCTCGCTCGACAGGCAGCGCGGCATATCGATCAAGCCGCTCGCGCTGAAAACTTTCTCCGAGGATGCGGTTGGCGCGGTTTACTTCGATGCGCAGCAGCAGCTTTACCGCGCCCGCGACGCCTTGAAGCAGGTCGGCATCGCCTGTTACGAGGCTGACATCCGCCCTACCGAGAGATTCCTGTGCGAGCGATTCATCACCGCCTCGGTCGACGTCGACGCGGATTCGGCCGCCGCGGTGTTGCACGATGTTCGCCTGCAGCCGGGTGATTTCGTACCACGGCTCAAGGTCATGTCGCTCGACATCGAGTCCGACTTCGAGACCGATGCGCTGTTTTCGATCGCCTTTGTTACTGCCGCGGTGAACCGGGTTTTGATGATAGGCGATGGCGCAGACAGCGAGGTGATCGAGTACGTCGCCGACGAAAAGGCGCTGTTGCAGCGCTTTGCCGAATGGGTGCAGCGCATCGATCCCGACGTGTTTATCGGCTGGAACGTGATCAACTTCGATCTGAGAATGCTGCAGAAAAAGTCGCTGGCGCTGGGGCAGGCACTCGCCATCGGGCGCATGGGAGCGCTGCCGGTCTGGCGCCAGTCGCAGGCGGACAGCAACCAGTACTTCGTGCTGATTCCGGGCCGGGTAGTGCTCGACGGCATCGACACCTTGCGCTCCGCGACCTACAATTTTCCCAGTTTTGCGCTCGAATCGGTGGCGCGGGAACTGCTCGGCAGGGGCAAGCTGATTCATGACAGGACTCAATCCGATCCGTTATACAAGGCGAAGGAAATCAGGCGGCAGTTCCACGCGGAAAAGGAGACGCTCGCCGCGTACAACCTCGAAGACTGCCAGCTGGTCTGGGATATATTTGCGCATGCTAATCTGATCGACTTTTCGATCGAGCGCGCCAGGCTGACGGGGCTGGAAATGGACCGCCCCGGCGGTTCGGTGGCGGCGTTCGACAACCTCTACCTGCCACGGTTGCACCGCCAGGGCTACATCGCCCCCAATATCGGCGACTACCAGGGCGAACTGAGCGCGCCGGGCGGGTACGTCATGGATTCCAGACCCGGTCTGCAGGGGTCGGTACTGGTGCTCGATTATAAAAGCCTTTACCCGAGCATAATCCGCAGCTTCCGCGTCGATCCCTACGCCCGCATCGCGGCGAAACAGGCGCAGGAGCAGGACGTCATACCGGGCTACGATGGCGCCAGTTTCCACAAGCGCGAGCACATACTGCCGCAGATCATCGAAAGCCTGTGGGCGGCGCGCGACCAGGCCAAGCGCGACGGTAACGCGGCCCTGTCGCAGGCCATCAAGATCATCATGAACTCTTTTTACGGCGTGCTCGGCACTCCCGGCTGCCGGTTGCACGATTCGCGCCTGACCAGTTCGATCACGAAGCGCGGCCACGACATCATCATCCAGACGGTCGAACTAATCGAAGCGCAGGGTTTCGAGGTGATCTACGGAGATACCGATTCAGTGTTCGTGTCGCTGCACGGGGAGAAAGACAATCGAACCGCGGCCCAAATCGGTAAACGGCTGGTTGGCATCATCAATGCCTACTGGCGCGATCGGCTGCAACGCGAGCACGGCATCGAGTCCTGCCTGGAGATGCAATTCGAAACGCATTTCAAAAAGTTTTTCATGCCGACCATGCGAGGATCGGAACTGGGCAGCAAGAAGCGCTACGCCGGGTTGATCGACGACGAGCGCGGCGGGCGCCGCATTGTTTACAAGGGACTCGAAACTGTGCGCACCGACTGGACCGAACTCGCGCGGCAGTTTCAGCAGAAGCTCTACCGGCTGATCTTCGATGGCGAAGAGTACAGCGATTACATCCGCGAGGTGGTCGCCGACCTGCACGCGGGCAGGCTCGATGACCAACTCGTTTACCGCAAGCGCCTGCGCAAGAAGCTATCCGAGTATCGCAAGAACATACCGCCGCACGCGCAGGCGGCGATCAAGGCGGAAGCCGAGTTCAGGCAGCGGCAACAGCCGTCGCGCTATCGCAACAAGAGCTGGATCGAATACGTCATGACCGTCGGCGGCGCGCAAACCCTGGAGTGCCAGCACGACCGCCTCGACTACGAGCATTACGTCGACAGGCAGCTGACGCCGATCGCGGACACGATCCTGAACGCGATCGGATCCTCGATGGACGCCGTGATCGATCGACAACAGGCGTTGTTCTAGGCAATAAGCGGGATCGATCAGGATCGAGAGGCGTCAGGATTTGACCTTGCGCGGCTGCAACTCGTCGTGCTGCGGCAACGCGTCGACCGCTTCGCTCCAGGGGGCCCGATCCTTCCAGAAAATATTCTGTGTCGGCCGGATGCCGGGATCCTCGTCGAGCGTACCCGCCGGAATAATGACCGCGGTGCCACTTTGCGAGAGCCAGGGCAACGACGATCCGCAGTTTTTGCAGAAGCAGGTGGCGAAGTGTTTCGCGTCGGGGTGCTCGAAGCGACCGACCTGGTCCTCACCGCTGAGCCACTCGAACTGCTGCGGATCGACCAGGATATTGGATGCGAAAGCGCTCCCGGTGAACTTGCGGCAGCGCGAGCAGTGGCAGTACTGGAAAATATACTCGGGGAGCTGAAACTGGTAGGTCACTTTCTGGCACAGGCAGCTGCCGTTGATGGGTTTACTCATTCCTCGTCCTCACGCAAATTTTCAGTTTATCCCAGGGTTCAAGCGCGCAGCAAATCCGGTGCGAGTTCCGCGACTATCTCGTGCAGGGTTTCGTCCGCCAGATTTTGTTCGAACAGATCTGGAGCAGTCACCGTGAAGCTGCCGGACCGAATCGACATGAAACAGCTATCGCTGGTGAGGTCGATGAACTCGATCAGGCTGATGCGGGCGATGCACTGCCGCAGAAAGCCGAGATTTTTGGCTACCGTCAATTCGGACGGGGCTGCCGCCACCTGCTCGGGCCCCGTCGCGAGTTCGTTGATGCGCTGGAAGCGCTCGATATCTATCAGCGAGCGCGGCCGGTATACCTGCATCAATCCCTGGGTGCCGCGCGCTATCAGTTCGGGATAAGTTCCCTTCGGCACGCTGTTATCGAGGAACTCGAAAAAATACCGCGGCCTGTCGTTGGCGAGCCATTTGAACAACAGCTTGGGCATGCCCGCGTAGGCCTCGACGCAATGCCCGAGAAAATCGTCCACCGCCTTGTAGCGCCCGCGCACCAGGCCGCGCTCCCAGCCGCGTTCGACGGTCGCCTCGGGCGGCGTCACGATGAAGTACATGTACATGGTATCGATATAGCGCACGTAGGTTTTGTGCAGCACGCGGGTGATTTTTTCGCTGGCGAAGCTGTCGAAGCGAAAGCGGTCCACCATCAGGTGGGGAATCGAACGCCGCTGGTCCGCCTTGGCACGGATGTAATGATCCAGCTTGGTGTCTATGATATTGACCTCGTGGCTGGTAAACCTGCCGGCATACTTGTAACTCTCGCCCAGCGCTTCGTAGTCGAGCAGCAGGCGACGCCAGATGTCCGGGCTGATGGTACCGTAACCCTGATCCTCGATACCCAGCTCGGACATCATCTGGCTCAGCATCGGACGCAACGAACTCTTGCCGGCCGCGGAGGCGCCCTTGAGGCTGATCAGTGTCGGCTTGTCGGCATCGGCTATCAGGTGGTAGCCCTCGCCGGCGATCGCATCCTGCATCAGCTCGCCGACCTGCCTGCCGATTTCGCGGCTGCCCAGGTAATTGCAGGCGTGGCGCACACAGATGCTGGCCAGGTATTGCGGGTCGTTGCCGATGAAGCCGCGCGTGGTCGCGATCGATCCGAGCACCCGGTAAAGGCTGCGGTACACCGCCGCCGCCAGTTCGTCGTCTGCGCCGAGGCCGCTTTGCTTGTAATCGCTGATCAATTCGAATTCGCGCTCCTGCCGGCTCCTCGGCGCCGTCGCCGGTTTCGGCTTCGCGCCGCGCATCCGCGACCATAACGACGCTTTCGGTTTTTGCGCCGTCGCGGGTCGCAGCAGCGCGCGTTCGAGTTCCTGCCGGGTCATGTCCTCGATGCGGGTGCGCATGGTGTCGAAGCGGTGCTCGATCTGCATCAGGCGCGGGATCACGTACTTGCTGAAAACATGGCGCGCGATTTTGCGGAAATTAATGCCGAGATCTTCCTCGTGCTCGCCCTCGAGGACCACGATATCGGCGGTAACGCGGACAATCAGTTCGTGCAGGACCAGCCGGTGTGGCCTGAATGCGATCAGTTCCTCGGGGCTCAGGCCAGTTTCCACGGCGAGCTCGTTGACCTCTTCCAGCCGGGTGAAAACATGGGCCGGGTCGTAAATCGTTTCGAGCTCGCGGTATGCCGCCGGTATCTCCGACTCGATACCCGGATTCCACGCCGACCATTGTGGCGATTGCATTTTATTCGCCCCGGTTATGAACCATCAAGTCGTGGCGTCGGCGCGCGAACGAAACAGGCGCGCATGCGCTTGCAGGATATGGATCCAGGCCCGAGAATCGGAACTATCGAATCGAAGGTGATATCCGAATGCTGCTGTGCCGGGATTTGCGGCCTCTCGCGATAGAATTGATGTGCCTGTGTTGCAAATTGGCCGAGCGCCATGTTTCGCCTTGTCAGGAGGCGGTGAAATAGCTAAATTGATCATCGATAGGCGTCAGATTTTGCGTCAGGTTATCATCGAACAGATCAACCCCCAAATTCGGTAAACAGTAGAAAAAAAATGGAGCGCGGCGTCAAGCTCGAAACGCTGACCTGGATCGAAGCGGAACAATGGTTCGCGCACAACCCGGTCGTCGTGATTCCGCTCGGTGCGGCCGCCAAGGAACACGGCCCGCATTTACCGCTAAACAACGATGCCCTGATCGCGGGATGGCTCGCCGATGAAATCATGCAGCGGCTGCCGGTGGTCATTGCCCCACTGATCAATGCATCTTTCTACCCGGCTTTTGTCGAGTACCCCGGATCGATCAGCCTGCGCGTGGAGACGGCCCGGGATGTCATTGTCGATACCTGTAACAGCCTGGTTGAATTCGGTTTGTCGCGTTTCTACGTGATCAATACCGGGCTGTCGACGTTGCGCCCGCTCGCCGAGGCCGCAAAGCGTCTGGATCGAGGCATCCGCTTCGAGTATCTGAATATCGACGACGCGCTGCAGGTGCTGCCGCCAGGCCTGATACAGCAGCGCTACGGTTCGCACGCCGACGAGACTGAAACCTCGCTGATGCTCCACATTGCGCCGCAGGTCGTCGACATGAGCCGCGCGGTCGACGATGGTGCGGAAGGCGAAGGCCGATTGACGCGCAGCAGGGGTGAAGGCATCTGGTCTGGTTCCGGTGTTTTCGGACAGGCCACGCTCGCGAGCGCCGACAAGGGCGGTGTGATTGCCGAGATGCTGATGAACCACACGCTCGCGCAAATCGAGCGCCTCATGCCGTGAGCCGCAAATGACCGAATCCCAATTTACTCTTCTCGCTAGAGGTAACGCTGCGGATCTAACCAGGGCAGGAGCGTCAAAATCGTGGTTCACGGTCGGCGCGCGGGAAGCAGGGCAACGATAAATCTGTCCCGAATCGCAGGAGCCCAGGTAACCGTCGCCTCGACTTGTATTCTTCTATTTGTATGATTGCACCCGCGTTTAACTTATAATCGCCCGTCATATTCGAATCATCGATCACCAAGAGGCGCTGTGGAATACATAGACTCGGTTTGGCAAATTGGCATTATCGCATTGGTCGCCGGCGCATTGATCGGCGTGCTGGTATATCGGCTGTTTGCGCCATCGGTAAAGGAGGCCGGTAAAATCAAAACCGAACTGGACGATGCCAGAGAGGAATTGAACAGTTACAAGGCAAGTGTCAATCAACACTTCGACAAGACCTCGGAACTGGTGAACGATTTGACGCAGAACTATGTCAAGGTCTACCAGCACCTGGCGGCGGGTGCGCAAATCCTGGGCGATAGCAAGAACTTCAATAATCTCCTGGAACAGCATCAGGGCAGGGTATCGATTGCTGTTGACGATGAAATAGACGCGCCGGAGAGGCTTGCTGACGATCTGGTTGATGATCGGGCGAAGTCGCAGGCAGAGCCCGTGGCAACGGTAGACGAGCATGCCGAGCCATTCACCGACGCCGGTGCAACGGATCCTGTAAGTGCGGAACCTGGCACGGCTAAAATCGAGGCTTCGGGGCCAGCAGGCGATCTCGGCGGTTCGGACGAGGCCAGGGAACCCGTACTTAATGTCGATGCACTTGAACCAGCCGCCGGTAAGGCCGGCCAGGAAACCCGGGCGGATGAGGGTAGCCCGGTTCCCGAGGGCGAGGAAAAAGCCGAAGTCAGAACCACCACGCATTGAGGCGTAACCTGGCCTCGCGAAGATCTGGCGGATACGAATTGAATGCGGCCGGCCCCCGCGGGATTTGCGGCGAAAACAACTCCATCTCTTGCTGACTCGACTTAACCGTCGCTCGGTATTGCAGCGCCGGGTCCTGTAAACGACCTTAAGCCGAGCGGCAAACCGATTAGCATGTATCCGCTACTTCCCCCGGGGGAAAAGGGCCGGCTAC
>JAOTUD010000377.1 GCA_029864065.1 Gammaproteobacteria bacterium
TGTGGACATCGGCGCCGACCTTGCACGAGTGCACGCGGTAACCCAGGTCGCGGAAGCGCTGTACCTCGTCGAGCATTTGCTGCGGCGTACCGGTCGACACGCTGGACGCGATCGGCACCGGCTCCGGTTCGCGCGCACCGAGCATATCGCACAGCGGCAAACCGGCCGACCTGGCCGCGATATCCCAGCAGGCGATGTCGAGTGCCGACTTGACGTAAGGATGTCCCGGCAGGGCAAGATCCATGACGCGATTGATCGCATCCAGCTGCCGCGGATCCTTGCCGATCAGCAGCGGCGCGAGTTCCTCGATGCCGGCGCGGATACCCCGGCCGAAGGCCGGCAGGTAGGTCACGCCCCAGGGGCAGCCCTCGCCCCAGCCGGAGATGCCGGCGTCGGTATCGATGCGCAGGATCGTCGAATCCAGCAGCTCGAACTTGAGCCTGCCACCCGATAACCAGTAAGGTTTGTGCAGCGGCAGATCGAGCTGCCAGACGCTGATGCGGTTTATTTTCATGCGCGCTAATTTAATCCCGTGATTAAGGCAAGTAAAACAAATAAAATCGACGCATCATAGAGACCAATCCAAATTCAATGCGCCGTTCGGCGACTCCCGACCAGGCGCCCGGAAAAGGCGAAGCCCATGTACCTGCCAGATCATTTCAAAATTTCCGAGGCGGAAGAGATCTTCTCGTTTCTCGACGCCAACGCCTTCGGCCAGCTGGTGTCGATGCAGGACGATCGCTTCATGGTCTCGCATCTGCCGTTCCTGATCTCGGCCGATCGGAAACAGCTGCATTGCCACCTGGCCCGGCAGAACCCGCAATGGCAGCAGCTCGAAGGCCAGCAGGTGCTGGTGACCTTCCAGGGGCCGCACGACTATGTTTCGCCGAGCTGGTACCAGAGCCCCGGCGTGCCTACCTGGAACTACCAGGCGGTACACGTCTACGGCGGCTGCCGCGTTTTCGACGCTGCGGGCGAACTGGCCACCCTGGTCGAGGCCCTGAGCGCACGCTATGAATCGGCTTTCGAGAATCCGTGGGAGCCGCAATACCGCGACGCCATGCTCAAGGCGATCGTCGGCGTCGAAATCGCTATCGACGAAATCCAGTGCAAGTACAAGCTCAGCCAGAACCGCTCCGAAGCGGACCAGCAGGGCGTCATCGACAGGCTCGATGAACTGGGGTCAGAGTCGTTGGTGCGCGCGATGCGAAAAACCCTGTTATAACTCGCCCGCTTCTTCCAGCACCTTGCGCGCAACGCGGAAGCATTCCAGCGATTGCGGCACGCCGCAGTAAATCCCGACGACGTGTATGATCGCGCGGATTTCTTCCTTGCTGACGCCATTGTTGAGCGCGCCTCGGCAATGGATTTCCCATTCGTGCATCTTGCCTAGCGCGCCGATCATCGCCAGGTTCATCATCGAGCGCGTTTTCGGTTCGATGGCCTCGTCGCCCCAGCCGAAACCCCAGCACCAGGCGGTCATGGCTTCCTGGAACGGGCGCGTGAAATCGTCGGCCGCGGCCAGGTTTTTCTCGACATACTCGGCGCCGAGCGTCGCCTTGCGCTGCGCCAGCCCTTTTTCAAATAAATCTTTGTCCATTGTTACTCCTCGGTCGTTGCTGTCATCCCGGAAATTGCAGGGCAATTCTCCTGGGTCTCGCAAGAGTGCCACAGTGGTAATCATGGCACCATGGCAAGATCCCCGCTTGCGCGGGGATGACACCTGTTTTCAGGTGTCGCTGCGTGGCAGGAGGTTCCCGGGATCATACACGCATTGCGCGACGATTACCGCGCGTCGCGGCTCGCCCATGACCATGACCTCGAATTCGTTGCCGACCCGATTCAGCTCTGGCCTGATATAAGCGAAGGCGAGGTATCTGCCCTGGTCGTAACCGTAACCGCCGGAAGAAATCTGGCCGACCGGCTTGCCCTGGTGCCAGACCGATTCCGAGCCGAGCGGGTCGCAGTGCACGGCATCTGCGGCCGGTTCGTCGAGCTGCAGGTAGGCGAGCACCCAGCGCGTCGCCGGCGCAAGCGATGCCGCGGCGCCCTGGAACCCGCCGGCGCGCGCAAAACGTGTCACGTCGGCCTCGGTAAGCGTGACCTCGTTGGTGATTTCCGATCCCGAGCGGTAAGCCTTTTCCATGCGCACCGCGTTAAGCGTCGCCGAACCGACATGCACCAGCCCATCGCTGTGCGGGGTAGACACCAGCGCGCAGTAAACATCGAGCACACCTTCCATCGGCACGTGCAGTTCCCAACCGAGTTCGCCGCTGTAGGTTACGCGCAGCGCGCGTACGTTGTCGACGCCGGCGACGGTGATATGTTGCGTCGACAACCAGCGGAAACTGGCGTTATCGAGCGCCGCGTCGGTGCAGGCTGCAAGAATGCTGCGCGACGCAGGGCCCGCCAGCATGATGACGCCATAGGCCTCCGAGACGTTATCGAACTCGACGACTTCGCCGGCGCGCACTTCTTCCTTCATCCAGTTCAACAGCGCCGCCTCGCGCACCGCAGCGTAAACCATGTAGTAGCAGTTAGCGGCAAGTTTGACGATGGTTGCCTCGCCTTCGATGCGGCCGTTTTCCATCATCAGGTAGGTCAGGCCTACACTACCGACTTTTTGCGGTAGCTTGTTGGACTGCACGCGCTCCAGATATGTCGCGGCGTCGGCGCCCGAAATTTCCACCTTGGCGAACGCGCTCAGGTCGGCGATACCGGCGTGGGCGCGCATGCCGCGTACCTCGTTGCCGACGATGTCGAATAGCGGACTGCGACGGAAACTCTCGATGTGCCTTTGCTCGACGTCGCCGAGGGCATACCAGTAAGGCCGCTCCCAGCCGTAGACGTCTTCGTAGACCGCACCATTGTCCTTGAGGATCTCGTACAGCGGAGACAGCTTCGAGTGCGACGGTCGCAAGGCGGGCCGATCCAGATGCGGATACGGAATCTCGTGGCGCAGCAGGTAATCTTCCTTGGCCTTGTTGATGCGGTAATCGTCGTCGATGCGCGCGCCGAAGCGGCGCGGATCGAAGCTGCGCATCGACACGTCGGCGGCGCCATGCATCATCCACTGCGCCAGGTACTTGCCGGCGCCCGGTCCCCAGGCGATGCCGACCTGCGAGCCGCAGCACAGCCAGAAATTTTTGACGCCGGACGGCCCCAGCAGCATGTTGCCGTCCGGCGGGTGCGTAATGGCGCCGTGCACGACGCTCTTGATACCCTTGTCCGCAAGAATCGGCATGCGCTCGAGCGCGTTTTCGAGCCATGGCATGATGCGGTCGTAATCGGGCTCGAACAGCTCGTTTTCCGACTCCCACGGGGTGCCGTCATCCCACACCGAAGCCGCATTGGCCTTTTCATATATTCCGATGAGCCCGGACTTCTGTTCCATGCGGATATAGCCGGACACCTGCGAATCGTCGCGGATGACCGGCAGCTCTTTTTCGAGCGCTTCGAATTCGGGCACGGTATCGGTAATGAGATAGTGATGCAGCATATTCGCGATCGGCAGGTCGAGTCCGACCCATGCAGCGACCTGGCGCGCGTAGGTGCCACCCGCGTTGACCACCCGGCCCGCTTCGATATCACCCTGTTCGGTATGCACGACAAAGTTGTCGCCGCTCTGCGTAATGCCGGTTACGCGATTCTGCCGGATTACCGTGCCGCCCATCATGCGCGCCCCCCGGGCCATCGCGAAGGCGACCCCGGCCGGGTCGACGTGACCGTCGTGCGGCGTGTATAGCGCGGCCTTGACGCCGTCGAGGTTGTAAAACGGATGCAGTTCTGCGATGCGCTCCGGAGCGACGATTTCCATCTCGTGGCCGAGGCCCTTGCCGACCGACAGCGTATACCTGATCCAGTCGACCTCGTCCCGGGTATAGGCGATGCGCAGACTGCCGCTGCCATGCCAGGTACAGGACTGCCCGGTTTCGTCCTCGAGGCGCGGATACAGCTCGGTGCCGTAGGCGGCCATCCTGGCGAGGCTGTAGTGG
>JAOTUD010000588.1 GCA_029864065.1 Gammaproteobacteria bacterium
AGCTGACCGAATGCGTGATCTGCCCGGCCGCGTGCCAGGTCGATCCGCTGGTCAGTTCCGCCTTTTCCAGCAGCACGACGTCGGTTTCGCCTTCCTTGCACAAATGGTAGGCCAGCGAACAGCCCATGACGCCGCCGCCGATGATGACGATTTTCGCCTTCGATTGCATTGAGGGTACTCCGCAAAATTGTTGTTGCGTTTAAAGATTCGGCGATGATACACTTGTATCATTATTCAAATCAAGTGCACAATTGTCACAAATGCAGCAAAAACTCAAAGTGATAGCAGCGGGTTTGCCCCAGTCCCAGGAAGAAGTGCTCGAGCGCCTGCTCGCCGAGTTCGACGAACTGCCCGGGCAGCTGCAATTGTGCGCGCGCTATATCATCGATCACCCGCATGAAGTCGGACTGCAGTCGATGCGCACGCTGGCCCAGGACGCCGACGTACATCCGAACAGTTTCGTGCGCCTGGCGCGTCATCTCGGCTTCGACGGCTACGAAAGCCTGCGCGAGCGCTTTCGCGATTTCGTACGCGGCGGTGTCGGCTCTTCGCCCGACCGGGTGCGCTGGCTGCAGGAGATGGGTCGCAAGGGCGGCAGCGCCGCGGTGTTCGGCAAGATGGCCGAGGCCTGTCTCGACAACACCGAGAAAATGTTCGCGCAGCAATCGATCAAGGATCTCGATCGCGCGGTCGACTGGATGATCAACGCGCGACGGGTTTACGTGCTCGGTCTCGGGCTCGCCTACCCGCTCGCCTACAACTTCTGGTACGTCGCGCGCATGGGCTTCGACCATTTCATCCTGTCGCCGCGTCACGGCAGCCTGCCGTCGGACGACATTATCCGCATGGACCAGCGCGACTGCCTGCTGGCGATGACCTTCCAGCCCTACCGGCGCGATACGCTCGCCGCGGTGCGGCAGGCAAAAAAGCAAGGCGCAACGGTGATCGGCGTTACCGACAGCAACGCGTCGACACTGTGCCGCGAGGCGGATCTGGGCCTGGTATCGCCGACCCACACCCCGCAATTCTTTCATTCCAATTCCGCGGTGACCGCACTGCTCGAAAGCCTGTGCGCGCTGCTGGTGGTGCGCGGCGGCGACGCGGCAAGCGCGGCCGTCGAGGCGTTTCACTCTGCCCGCTGGGAGGAAAACATTTATGACGAATCCTGATCTGAAACTGGTCGCGGAGCGCGGCCCGGTGATGGGACTCGACGCGAAGTACTTTACCGATCGCGATCTTTTCCGGCGCATCGTCGATGAAGTCTTTTACAGGAACTGGCTGCTGGCCTGCCATTCGAGCCAGCTGCGCGAGCCCGGCGATTACCTGACGCTGGAAATCTACGACCAGGACATCCTCATCACGCGCGATCGCGAAGGCGCGCTCAGGGCGTTTTACAACGTCTGCCAGCACCGCGGGCACAAGCTCGCCGACGGCAGCGGCAACAGGAGGCTGCTGGTCTGCCCCTACCATGCCTGGTCTTACGACCTGAAGGGACATCTGAAGGCGGCACCGCACGCCAACAAGGTGCCGGGCTTCGATGCGTCGAAGATCTGCCTGACCGAAATCAGGCTGGAGAACTTTCTCGGGTTCCTGTTTGTCAATCTCGATCCGGACTGCCGCAGCATGGATGAAACCTATCCCGGTATCCGCGAAGAGATGCTGAAGCTTTGCCCGGACGTCGAGCAACGCAGGTATGCCTGTCACCATACCGCCGACGAGGGCTGCAACTGGTTCGTCGCGGTGGAAAACTACAACGAGTGCTACCACTGCAGCAATTGCCACCCGTCGTTCGCGAAGGGCATCATCGATCCGAATTCCTACTCGATCGCGCCCTACGGCGACATCAAGGTCCTGCACCATACTTCGCAGGCGTCGCACAGCGACGAGGCCTGGTACGACGTCAGCGGCGCCGATTACGGCAGCTTTTTCCTGTGGCCGGCGACGTCGATCCAGTTTTACCCCGGCGGCTTGGTCAACAGTTTTACCTGGCGGCCGCTGGCGGTAGACGACGTGCGTGTTTTTCGCAGCTTTTATTCGAATGACGGCGAGGTCGACGCGACGCTGCAAAAAGTCATCGATAACGATCGTGAAACGACCTTCCAGGAAGACCTCGATCTCGTCAGCGAAATCCAGCGCGGCCTGAACTCGCGCGGTTACAGACCCGGACCGCTGGTGTTGAATCCCGAGGGCGGTATCAATAATGAATTCCCCATTTACAAGTTACACGAGTGGCTCAGAGCAGCCGTCGACTGAACAGGAGTCCCCGATCATGTCATCAACCGCAGTTAACAATTCTTCCGGCGCCTCGAAACAACGCGAGCTGTTCGAAATCGCCGACCGCGTGCTGCCCGGTTCCGGTCTCGGCAGCTATTCGCTGGCCGACGATATCAGGCTGATTTACTCGCACGGCAAGGGCTCGCGCATGTGGGACGTCGACGGCAACGAGTACATCGACTATGTCGGCGGCGCCGGCGCGCTGATCCTCGGGCATTCGCACCCGGCCGTGGTGAAAGCCGCGAAGGCGCAGCTCGATCGCGGCGCGCAC
>JAOTUD010000168.1 GCA_029864065.1 Gammaproteobacteria bacterium
ATGCAAAATCCGGTATGAACATAATCGCCCCAGCAGCTTCACCCGAAAAGGTTTTATCCGATTTACCTGTAAGGAGCTATTCGTGAAAGGCTTAACTTTACTCAGGAACGGCACCACCGAAGATCTCGAGGTCCGCGACGATCTTGCCATCCCGTTTTTCGGCGATGACGAAGTCCTCGTCAAGGTGTCCGCTTCGACGCTGAACCGGGTCGACCAGGTGCTCATCCGCGGTTACCCGGGCCTTGCGCTGAACTTCCCCCAGGTGCTCGGTGCCGACATTGCCGGCGAGATCGCGGAAATGGGTAAAAACGTCTCAGGCTGGAAACGGGGCGACAAGGTGAGTGTCTACCCACTCGTCGCCTGTCAGCAATGCGCGCTCTGCCAGGAGGGAAAACCGAACCTCTGCGAACACTTCAATTACTTCGGCATGCATCGTCCGGGCGGTTACGCGGAATACGTGCCGGTGCCTGCCAGAAACCTGGCAAGCCTGCCCGCGGGCGTCGATGCGGCCGCGGCCGCATCGATCGGCGTGGCCGGTATCACCGCGCTGCATGCGCTGAATATGAACAACGACCTGAAACCTGGTTCCAGCCTCATGATATGGGGAGCCACCGGGGGAGTCGGGACGCTGATGATTCAACTGGCCAAGCTGCGTGGCCTCGAGGTCATCGCGACGACACGCCAGCAGGACCAGGCCGAGACCCTGGGGAGGCTCGGCGCAGACCACATACTGGATTCGAACGATGAGAAGATCATGGAAAAGGTGGGTGCGTTGTACCCATCGGGCGTCGATCAGGTCATCGATTATGTCGGGCCGGCCACATTCCCGACCTCTTTTCAACTGCTAAAAAAAGGGGGGACAATGACCCTCTGCGGGATCCTGACCGGCATGGAAACAACGCTCAGCATCCACCAGACCTATTTCCGGCATCTGCGCATCCAGGGCGTATACCTCGGGACGGAACAGGAATACCATGAGTTGCTGGCATTGCTCGCGGCGAAATCGATCACGGTGCCGATAGCGGCGCGTCATCCGCTCTCGACCGGCAAGCAGGCCCTGCAAGACTTCGGCCACAAGAACCATCTCGGCAAGGTCATCATCGAGGCTTCCTGACTCTCCCCTGCGCTCGGAATTCAAGTTTCATCGGGCCGTAAATTCACCTGCCTTTTGCCACCACTCGATGCCTGAACCGCTACAGCAGTGTCACGCTTACCCATGACCACGCAGAGATTGACCGATACCTCGATTCGCTTGAACGAGAAATCGGGCTGATCGTTGACATGATAGGCACATCACGCCAGGTCAAACAGCTGCATATCGGTGGCGGATCGCCGAACTATCTTAACGATTTCCAGACAGGAAGGCTGTCGAGTATCCTGGAAAACTCTTGCAGACTGGGCGCGTCGAGCGAGGTGTCGGTTATGAAAGCCAGCGCAGCGGATCGATAACCTCGGCATCGGCACGACTTCCAGGATCTGGCCTTTTTCCCGCGCAGGCACCATGGCGGGCTTGATTAATGCATTGATCTATGCAAACTATACTAAACCGTTTAGTTAATACCTTTAAAACAACGCGTTCTGCGCCCGGAGGCCACGATGATTCGCAGCGACAATGGTTATTTTGGTGAATTCGGCGGACGCTTCGTCCCCGAAATCCTGTTGCCAGCCCTGACCGAACTCGAAGACCTGTTCTTCAGCCTGCGCGACGATCCGGCTTTCTGGCAGGAGTACGTCACGCTGTGCCAGGAGTTCAGCGGGCGTCCGACGCCGCTGACGCCGTTGCGACGCCTGTCCGGGCAGCTGGGCGGCGCGCAAATCTGGCTCAAGCGCGAGGACCTCAATCATTCGGGTGCGCATAAAATCAATAACGTGCTGGGCCAGGGACTGCTGGTTCAGCGCATGGACAAAAAGCGCGTAATTGCCGAAACCGGGGCCGGTCAGCACGGCCTTGCGACCGCGATCATGGCCGCGCGCCTCGGGCTCGAGGCAACCATTTACATGGGCGCCGAGGATATCGAACGGCAGTATTCCAACGTGTTCTGGATGCGCCAGCTCGGCTCCAACGTGGTCGCTGTCGAAACCGGCGCGAAAACACTCAAGGAAGCGCTGGACGAGGCGCTGCGCGACTGGGCGGCATCGGTTGAAACGACCCATTACGTACTCGGCACCGCCTGCGGGCCGGCGCCCTTCCCGGAGCTGGTTTCGTACTTCCAGGGTATTATCAGCGATGAAATCAAGGAGCAGTCGATGCGCCAGATGGGGCGTCTGCCCGATGAAATCGTCGCCTGCGTCGGCGGCGGCTCGAACGCGATGGGCGCCTTCGGCGCGTTTCTCGACGACCACGAGGTAGCCCTGGTTGGCATCGAGGCCGGGGGTATCAGTTTCGAAGACGGCAAGCACTCGGTACGCCTGTCGCATAACACCGGCGAGACCGGCATCGCACAGGGATACAAGACACTTTTCCTGCAAAACGCCGACGGTCAGCTCGGCGATACGCACAGCATCGCCGCCGGGCTCGATTACGTTGGGGTGTCGCCGATACTGGCCTACCTGTCGCAACAGGGTCGTGTCATTCCGGAATCCGCCACCGACGACGAGGTAACCGAGGCGTTCAGCCTGTTGATGAAAACCGAGGGCATCATCCCCGCGCTCGAATCGGCCCATGGCCTTGCCGGCGGTTTCAAGCGCGCAATGCAGATGCGACCGGATCAAAATGTCGTCATCAACCTGAGCGGACGCGGTGACAAGGACATCTTCAACATCGCGCGCGCCTTTCCACAGCGCGAATGGACCGGGTTCCTGCAGCGCGAAGCCGCCCGCTCGACCGAGTTACTGGCCCAGAAAAGAGGACACTGAACATGTTCCCAGCACAATTCGACAAACTGCAAATCATGTCGCATGCCGTGGTTGGCTTTCCCAGCCTCGAGGAAAACGAAAAAGCGATCACAGGACTTGCCGACGCCGGTGTGAAACTGATCGAGCTGCAGGTCCCTTTCAGCGACCCGGTCGCGGATGGCCATACGCTGGTCAACGCCTGCTACGAGGCGCTCAAACACGGCGGCTCGGTCAGGGCGATGCTGGACCTGGCAACGAAGGTCTGCGCCCGTCACCCCGAGGTGACTTTTGTCCTGATGAGCTACCTGAATCCGCTTTACCGCTTTGGTCTCGAGGACCTGTTCGAACAGGCCGTGGCGGCCGGCATCAAGGGCATGATCGTGCCCGACTGGCCGGTCGAGGAAATCGAGCCCTGGTTGCCGAAACTCGACGCGCTGGGGCTGGCGCCGATCCTGATGGTAACGCCCAACACCGCGCCGCAACGCGTCGAAAAAATCGCACGCGCAGCGCGCGGCATGGTTTACGTGGTCTCGCGCATGGGGGTTACCGGCCACGAAACGCAGTGGGGTGAAAAATTTCAGAATTACATCGCCGAGATCCGCAAGCACACCGACCTGCCGCTCGCGGTCGGCTTCGGCGTGCGCACCAGCGATGACCTCGCCGCGCTGAACGGCAAGGCCGAGGTTGCCGCCTTCTGCTCGCAATACATCGAATGGCAGCGCGACGACGGCAGCGAAGTCGCAGCGGCCAAGATGAAATCGATCGTCCAGACCATCGCCGCGGCCTAGTCGGCGAGTCCGGGAAACTTCCTGCCCGCGACTCCATGGGATGATCCCGGATGTTCGGCTTCGACAAGCTGTTATGGCTGGTACTGGCCGCAATGCTCGCCCTCTACTGGTGGCAGAGCGGCTTGTACAAGGGCAGGGCCCGCGACCTGGCGACCGCACACTGCCGGCAGCTGGGTTTACAGCTACTCGATCAAAGCATGGTCATCGTCGGTTTCTGGCCGGTGCGCGCCGCCGGACGGCTGGTGTTCCGGCGCAGCTACCAGTTCGAGTTTGCGTCGACCGGCGATCGACGCTACCAGGGGCGGCTGGTCATGGAGGGCACGAACCTGAAATCGATCAGCCTGGAAGCCTACAAGCTCCCCGATTCCGAATGACCGTGCGTAGTGACTTTTTGTGAAATATTATTAAGTATCCGTTCAGCTTTTTTGTCTATACTCCGCTTTCTGTCTGACCCACGAACCGATTTACTCACCGGAACAAAAAAATGAAAAACTTGCTCATCATGATTATCATTACAAGCCTCGGCATGCTGTCGGCTTGCGAAACCTTCGACGCCTACACCGGCGAGAAGAAAGTTTCCAGCACCGCGAAGGGCGCGGGTATCGGCGCCGGTGTCGGCGCGGTTATCGCCTACCTCAAAAACAAGGACGAGCCCAGCAAGGAGCGCAAGAAGAAGATGCTGCAGGCGGCCGGTATCGGCGCGGTCGCCGGTGGGGGCATCGGTTACTACATGGACAGCCAGGAAGCCAAGCTCAGGAAAACGCTGCGCGAGAGCGGCGTCAGCGTCGAGCGCGATGGCGACAACATCAACCTGATCATGCCGGGCAACATTACCTTCGTTACCGCGGGTCATGACCTGAACGCTGATTTCAATCAAGTCCTGGATTCGGTTATCCTCGTATTACAGGAATTCAACCAGACCATCATCGTCGTCGCCGGGCACACCGATAGCAGGGGTTCGACCGAGTATAACCAGGGCCTGTCGGAGCGCCGCGCCAATTCGGTGGCCCAATATCTGCTGGCAAAAGGCGTCGTCGCTGCGCGTATCGAATCCGTCGGCTTCGGCGAAAACCATCCGATTGCAGATAATTCCACCGAGGAAGGCAGAAGCCTGAACCGCCGCGTCGAGTTATCACTGGTGCCGATTACGATAAACACCCTGTAGGGCAAAACCGCAATTGGCTCCGGGTTCGCGTCAAATCAGCGATTTAAGTTCCTGCGCCATCTCGAAAGCGCTCAGGTAGGCCGCTTCGACGCGACCCTGGATACACCAGTCGCCGATTGCGGCGAGGTGCTGGTCCCGGTCTATAAAGAAATGCTCGCCGGCCTGCTTTTCTATGTTGGCGTAGCGCCAGCGATGCAGCGCAACGTGGTCTGCCGGTGGCAGGTCGTAATTCATGACCCGCGCCAATTCGGCGCGTAAATACGCACTGACCGCCTCCGCCTCGGCCTCAATATTTTCATCGGCCCAGCGATTGGTCGAGTGTACCAGCAGGGTGTAGCGATCAGGCCTGCCCGGCTTACTGCTGTCGTTCGATATCCAGCTGATATCGGCGCCGCCGACGAATGCTGCCTGCCAGCCGACATCCAGCGGCCTGGTAAAACCGAGCATCAACGAGTAGCAGCCGAGCATTTTCCTGCCCGCGACAGCCGCGATTGCGGCAAAGGACTCCGGCAGCAATGCGCACGCCTGCTGCGCCGGGATCGCGCTGATTACCCAGTCGAACTCGCCCAGGCTGACCCGGTTCTGATCCAGCAGCCGCCAGCGCAGGCCGTCCCGGAAGATCGCGGTTACCCGGGTCTCGAGCGCGATATCGAGCCCTTCCGTCATTCTTTTTGCCAGCGCACTCATACCCGGAACAGCGACATAGTGCGCCGGCCCGTCGCGCCATGAACGCCCCGAGACAATCCTGCCAGCGTCGATCTCGACGAAGTCGGCGTCCCATCGGGCCACGTCCCCCGCATCGATGCAGGGTTCGAGAAAACGCTCGAAATGTTTGGACCGGACGCTGAAAAACTGCGCGCCGTGGTCGAACTGGTAAGGTTCGGCGCGGCGCGTCGCCATGCGGCCGCCGCTGCCGCTCGATTTTTCGAATACCGCGACCTCGGCCAGCCCGCGCAGTTGGCGCGCAAGCGTCAGCCCGGCCAGGCCCGCACCGATGACGGCGACGCGCTTCATCCGGCCACCACCGGGGTTTTCAGCAACTGCCGCACCCGGCCCGAGATAACAAACGCGAGCGCGGCTGCGGCGACACCAATCCACAGGGTCGAGGTCAGCACGCTCAACAGCGTCGGCGCGTTCACCGGCACGCCCTTCTCGATGCCGGAAGCCAGACCGAGCAACAGCAAGGCGAAAACGAGCCGTTCCGACAGGCCCTGTAACGACAGGTAGGTGGCGCGCTGTTCGCGCGTGATACGCGGCGCGATCGCCGACCTGACCGGCGCGATCACCAGCGACATCGGGAAGTTGCGAGCGCAGACCAGCGCCAGCACGATCGGGCTGATCGCGAAAGCCATCGCCGCGACGATTCCCAGTTGAATGAACATCGCGACCGCGAGCAATCCGACCAACCCGAGCCTGGCGTGCCAGGCGACGCTGGCCCGGGCACCGAGCGCACCGCCGAACATCGATACCGAAATCACCACGCCTGAAATCAGCGGCGCATAAGCTGACGCCTCGAACACGGCCAAATCCAGCAGGCTGATGTAGGGCTGGTAAAACTCGAACACGATGTGCGCCATCGCGTACAGCACGATAACGATAGCGAATATCCACCCGAGCACCGGATCGCGCAGGCGCGCGAAACAGCCGAGCACGACGGCGCCAAAGCCTTGCGGCAGGCTGCTGGTCTCGCCGGCATGGACCGGTTCGACGAAGCGCCAGGCCAGCGACGCCATAACGACGGCGCTGCCCAG
>JAOTUD010000169.1 GCA_029864065.1 Gammaproteobacteria bacterium
GAATAGGGTGGCTCGGGTTAGTCTCCGATAATCGTGATATCCGCATCCGGATCGGTTTTGCGCAGGGTTTCGGCGGCGACCACGCCCGCCGGGCCCGCGCCGACTATTATATGCTGCATGATTCTGTGCCTTTGGGATTGCCCCCTGCCGGATTCCGGCAGGGGGACGTTGATTACAGCGACAGCCGCTGACGGGTTTCGGGGGTTACCTTGCCGTCCGCTGTCCAGCCTCGCACCTCGTAGTACTTGGGCAGCATGTCGCCGAGGCGATTGACCTGGCCCTTGGTCGGGCCGCCCTTGATGGCTTCCTCCAACAGGCGCTTGGGCAGCTTGTCGTCATCGGCGGTGAAGCCGGCAGCCTCGTTGAACAGGCGTTCCATGTTCCAGATACGCTCGCCGGTTTCGAGGCAGTACTCGACGCTCCAGTCGCCCTCGCAGGCGGCATCGATTTGCGGCGCGATATTGTCCATGCCCCAGGCGAAGGTCGTGAACACGCAAAGACCCGCGGAATCGACCAGCGCGGTCGCGTCCTGGAAGGCCTTGACCAGTTCGGGCTTGCCGTCGGTGTCGTTCATCTCGGTCTTGACCGGGATACCCAGCACCTCGGACGCGATGGTGTAGCCCCGCAGGTGGCAGGCGCCGCGATTCGAGGTTGCGTAAGCGAGCCCGATGCCCTGGATGCCACGCGGATCGTAGGCCGGGAATTCCTGGCCCTTGACCGTCATCGACAGTTCCGGGCGCTTGTACTTTTCGCACAGCCGCTTGGAGCCGAGCCCGAGGTCCTTGGCGAATCCCTCGCCGGTGACAAACTGCTCGGTGATCGCGACAAAGGCCTCGGCATTGCCGAAGGTCAGTTCGATACCGCCGGTTTCCTTGGTGGTTATCACACCGTCCTCGAACATTTCCATCGCCGCGGCGACGGTTGAGCCGTAGGTGATCGGATCCATGCCGTCCTCGTTGCAGAGGAAATTCACGTAAGTCAGCGCGTCGAGATCGTCGACGCCGGTGTCGGCGCCAAGCGCCCACGCGGCCTCGTACTCGAGCCCCCCGGACGCCCCCTGGTACTGCGGCTTGTCCTTGACCGAGAAATGCGTCGGATCGACCGTGGAAATTCGGCCACAGGCAATCGTACAACCGAAACAGGCGCCGTTGGTGGTCAGGTTAGGCTTGCCATCGCTCTTGCGCGGCTCGGCCATCGCCTCGGCGGAGATATGCTCCGCGCCCTCGAAGCCGACGTCGCGCATGTTGCGCGCTGGCAGCCCGCCGACGCCGTTGATGACGTTCATCAGCACCTGGGTTCCGTAGGCCGGCAGTCCCTGCCCGGTGACCGCATTTTCGGCGAGCACCGCCTTGCCGTCGTTGGTCGCCGCCATGAACGCCTTGGCGTCGCTGACGTTACCGATACCGCCGGTGCCACGCACCGCGACGGCCTTCAGATTCTTCGACGCCATCACGGTGCCGACCCCGGAACGCCCGGCGGCGCGGTGCTTGTCGTTAATAACCGCGGAAAAAAGACAGCCGTGTTCGGCCGTGCGGCCGACACAGGCGATGCGCATTTGCGGCTCCTGGTGGGTACGGTGAATGATATCGTCGGTTTCCCAGGCAGACTTGCCCCACAAGTGATCGGCGGCGCGCAGCTCGGCCTTGTCGTCCTGCACCAGCAGGTAAACCGGTTTTTTCGACTTGCCCTCGAAGATGATCATATCCCAGCCGGCAAACTTCAGCTCGGCGCCGAAAAAACCGCCGGAATTGGAGCAGGCGATCGCACCCGTCAGCGGGCTCTTGCAAATGACCGAGTAGCGCCCCCCGGTCGAGGCCATGGTGCCGGTCAGCGGCCCGGTGGCCATGATCAGCTTGTTGTCGGGACCGAGCGCGTCGCATTTCGGATCGACTTCCTCGGTCAGGTACTTCGATGCCAGGCCGCGCTGGCCCAGGTATTGCTTGGCCCACTCCATGTTGAGGGGCTCGGACGTACAACTTCCTTTAGAGAGATCTACCCTCAGAATTTTTCTTGTCCAGGACATGATTCGTTACCTCCATTGTCAGGCTGTGGCTTCGGCAGACGGCAGGCTCTTGGCCGCCGAGGCCAGCATGCGATCGTAGCCGGTCCAGTCCGCGTCGACGTAGGTGATGGCGTCGGTCGGGCATGCGGCTGCACACTGCGGGTCACCGCCGCACAGGTCGCACTTGACGACCTTGCCGGTAGCCTGCGAATAGTTGATGGTGCCGAACGGACAGGCGATGGTGCAGACCTTGCAACCCACGCACTTGTCCTCGTAGACGACCTTGGCGCCGGTGGAGAAATCGATGCCGATTGCATCTACCGGGCAGGCGCGCATGCACCATGCCTCGTCGCACTGGGTGCAGGTATAGGGCGCGAATCTCCCCTCGTGGTGGAAAGTAAATACCTTGATATAGGATCGTGATGGATTAAATGTGCCGGTATGCTCGTAGGAGCAGGCCATTTCGCATTGCAGACAGCCGGTACACTTTCCCGGGTCGATATTCAGGGATTTCAGCATTGTATCCTCCGCTTGTGTCGTTCTTGTCGTTACCCCGGAAGGCTCTTTTTTTTATCCGGATGCAACGCCTCGGGTCAATGCATAAAAATACCACTGTCGCCCGAGCATTTATAGCCCTAAAGCCAAATTTAATGAGCTTTTACGCCGAGACCCCGATTCGCGATAAAAAATATCGTCATACCCCCTACCAATTTGGGCTAGTCTATGACTCAATAAAGCGCCTGACGGATTAAACCCGGTTTCAATGAGCGAAAAAATCACTCCCGATCCCAGCTGCGCCGATCCCTCCGATCCCGCTTCGCTCAGCCTGTCCGAGGCGCTGGCAAGAATCGAAACGCGCGTGCTCCCGGTCCATGCCTGCGAGCGCCTGCCGATCCGCGAATGCCTGGGCCGCGTCAACAACGAGGCGGTCAAATCTCCGCACAACGTGCCACCGCTGCCGAATTCGGCGATGGACGGTTTCGCGATTGCCATCGCGAGCCTGCAACGGGACGGCATCGCCGAACTCGAAGAAGTCGGCACCGCCTACGCGGGCCTGCCGTTTGCGGGTAGCTGCGGCAAAGGCCAGTGCGTGCGCATCATGACCGGCGCGCTGATTCCCGATGGCGCCGACGCCGTGATCATGCAGGAGCAGGCAGAGGTCGACGACGCGGGCAAAATCAGGATCGACTCGGACCATCGCATCGGCGAAAACATTCGCCAGGCGGGCGAAGACGTCAGGCAGGGCGAGACCGTGATCGAAGCCGGCGAGCGCCTGAGCCCGGCCGATCTCGGGGTGCTGGCCTCGCTCGGACTGAGCCAGCTGCAGGTAAAACGCAAGCCCGTAGTCGCTTTCTTTTCTACCGGCGACGAACTGGTTGCGGTTGGCGAACCGCTGCAACCGGGCAAGATCTACGACAGCAACCGCTATAGCCTGCACGGCATGCTGTCGCGGCTGGCGGTGGATATCATCGATCTCGGCGTGGTGCGCGACGATCCCGATAGCATACGCGAGGCCCTGTCGCGAGCCGCGTCTCAGGCCGACCTGATCATCAGCACCGGCGGGGTTTCGGTCGGCGAGGCCGACTATATCAAGCCCGCGCTGGCAGAACTCGGCACTACCGAGTTCTGGAAAATCGCGATCAAGCCGGGGCGCCCGCTGGCCTTCGGCCAGATCGGCGCCAGCATCTTCATGGGTCTTCCCGGTAACCCGGTGGCGGTGATGGTAACCTTCAGCCAGTTCGTGGAGCCGGCAATCGAGGTTCTGTCCGGCGCCCGACTGCGTCCACCTGCGCTGTTTCGCGCCCGCGCGCTCGATGCGATGCGCAAGAAACCGGGACGCTACGAGTTCCAGCGCGGTATCGCGACGCTGGCCGAGGACGGCCAGTGGCAGGTGGGTAAAACCGGCAAGCAGGGGTCGGGCATCCTGACTTCGATGAGCCGCGCCAACTGCTTTATCGTGTTACCGGACGACAATGCCGGCGTCGAACCCGGGGACGAGGTCGACATTCAGTTCTTCGACTGGTCGCATTAGACGCAATGGCCAATATTCTCTACTTTGCCAGTCTCGCAGAAACGCTGGGTACGAAATCCGAAGCGCTGGAACTGCCGGCGGATTGTAAAACGGTCGCCGCCCTGGTCGCGCTACAGCGCGGACGCGGCGAGCCCTTCGCCAGCGCCTTCGACGGCAGCACTCGTATCCTGGTTGCGGTCAATCAGCAAATGAGCGAACCCGAAGCCGACATCAGCGACCACGACGAAATCGCCTTCTTCCCCCCCGTCACCGGCGGCTGATATCCGGTGAAAGTTCACTTATTTCTCTCGAGAAATAAGTGAACTTTCCCCGTTAGTAATTGTTACTCCGGCACACCAGCCTTACGCAGGGCGGCCACGAAGTGTTCGATATCGCTTTCGCGCCGGTAAATGCTCTCGCGGCGCTCCTTCGCCAGCGAAATATCAGGATTGATTGCACGCGCCTCTGCTACCGACCACTCTGCGTCCTCGGCACGCCCCAGCTCCGCATAGATCGCCGCCAGGTTCAAATGCGTGCGGTCCAACGCCGGATTACGCGCAACGCTTTCCTCGAGCAAAGGTAAAGCCGCGCCGTATTTACCCATCAAAAATAAAATACGTCCTTTGACGCTGAGATAAATGCCGGTACCCTGCGGATTGATGCGCATTGCCTGGTCCAGTGCCTTAAGCCCAGTTTCGAATTCTCCCGAGAAACTCGCGATAAATCCCAGCGTGGCATAACCGTCGGCGTAATTTGGATGGACCTCGATCGTGCGCTGGGCCGCCTCGATCGCAGTCTGATGCTGGCGCTGCGACAGGTAAAGAATGCTTCGGGTCAGGTATATTTGCGGAATACTGTCATCGAGCTCTACCGCCTTGCTGGCAAACTCGAGTCCGAGACGAATCGATTCCTCGCGATCTTGAGACCAGAAAAAATTGACATCCGTCGCGTGCGTCAAGGCAATGTTGGCGTAGGCCCTGGCATAGCCCGGATCGATGGCCGCGGCCCGTTCGAATAGCACCCGCGACTCTGCGATCGCATCGCTGGTGAAAGTGTTGTAGCGCTCGATCCCCCGCAGCATCAGGTCATAGGCTTCGGGGCTGGTGGTTTCGACCCGATCGAAGGTCTTCTCGTCGGCCGGTGTCAGGCTGACCTCGAGCGCCGCAACTATCTTGCGGTTAACATGATCCTGCAGGGCAAATACGTCGGCAATGGCGCCATCAAAACGCTCGGCCCATAGGTGGCCGCCGCTATCGCCGTCAATCAATTGCGCATTGATACGAATCCGTTCGCCAATGCGACGTACGCTGCCCTCGAGCACGTAGCGCACACCGAGTTCGCGCGCAACGGTACGGATGTCCACCGATCCGCCCTTATACGAAAACGCCGAATTACGGGCCACGACAAACAGGCCGGAGATTCGCGACAAATCGGTGGTCAGATCCTCGGTGATTCCGTCGGCGAAATACTCCTGATCAGGATCGCCGCTGATGTTGGCAAATGGCAATACTGCGATGGAAGGTTTTTCGGCCGCCAGCGGTGCCATGGCCCCGGGCCGGACCGCTTCGCGTTGTGCCTGCCAGGATAAATATCCATACGCGGCGGCCGTCGATATCACAAGCAGCAAAGCCGCCAGCGCGATCCTGCTTTTGTGTGGTCTTTGCGCGGAACCGCGCATCTTATCCCGCACCGGAGCCGGCACGGCAGCCCCGGATTTCAATGCAACCCGATAAATTCCCACGGGCTCATCGAAGCCTTTCAGATCCTGCGCACCCAGGTTTTCCAGTTCGAAGGGCAGTCGCTTCGGCAAAGCTTCTCGAATTGCTGGAGTAATACACAAACCCCCAGGCTCCGATCGCTGTTCCAGCCGCTGCGCCAGCACCACGCCTTCGCCGGTTATCGTGTTATCGGCAATGATTACCTCTCCGAGGGCAACGCCGATCCGCACCACGGGCCGAATCTCGTCATCGATCCGTGTATTGTATGCTAATTGTTCCGACTGGAACGCCAGCGCCGCCGACACCGCGTCGGAGGCGCGATCGAACTCCGCCAGCAGTGCATCGCCACGCAGTTCGCGGAGCTGCCCGTGATACCTGGAAATTGTTTGTGCGAAGCGCTGGAACGAATCCTGGATCCGCCGGTGCGCCTTTTGCTCATCGCGTTGCACCAGCAGGGTCGAGCCTACGACATCGGCGTGCAGGATCACGGCAAGTTTGCCTGTTAGATGTTTACCTGCCATCGACAGCTCGATAAGGTTCAGCGGGAATCTATGGTAACACAGCGTCATCCCGCTTTGCGGCGCGCGGCCAATATCGTAAAGCTCTGGATCAGGCCTCGCAGTTCACCGTGTTCTGGGTGTAGTCGCGGAGCCGCATCAGCTCGGCACTGTCGCTCATGACGCTGTCGATATCGGTGCGGCCGTGTTGCAGCACAAGGCGATCGTGAAAACTCCTGAAGTAGCGCTCGAACATTTCGCCG
>JAOTUD010000170.1 GCA_029864065.1 Gammaproteobacteria bacterium
GATGCCGGTCTGCATCATCGCATCGAACTCGGTGGTGTCTTCCATGGAATCGAAGGATTTCGCCGCCAGTGACCGGGTGCGCCGCTTGGCCTCGATGATATTGTGCGCGGTCTTCTCGACGACGTTGTTTTGTTCCAGTGCCAGGAAATCACGCAACGACTGTTGCAAGGGCTCGGCCAGCTTGAGGCTGCGCATCGCGCGGTGCAGCGAGTGCGCGACGTTAGGCAGCAACTGCAGCAATTCCTGCTGCTCTTCGACGGTCGACTTCGGAATCAGCGACCAGACCTGCTTTTTGACCATCTCGATCGTCTTGTGCCAGATGTCCGAGTCCATCCCCTGCTGCAACGCGATTTGCACCAGCAACGGCAGCCAGACCTTGTCGAACAGGATTTGCGGGGTGCCCTGTATTCTGAGCGGCTGGGTAATTTCATGCAGCCTGGTCTTAACCAGCGGCAAGACTTTCCTGGTAGCTTCGATTCTGCGCGCCTGGCGTACCTTCGCCTCGTTTTCCTTCACATAGACCTGGTAATCGTTGAGCATGTCCGCGTAGCTGTCGACGGTGATGAATTCACGACTGGTGAGATCGTCGATGCGCTCGCGTAAAAAGCGGATGCCGGAAAACTCCGAATTGCCGCGTTTGGCAATCTCGACTTCGCTACTGATGATGCCGTCGAGCAAACGGCGCGCGGGGTTGCTGGAGCGGCGCAGAAAGCCGTCTTCCTGTATCGCGGTGATAAAAACGTAAATCTGCAAACGTGCAAGCTGGTGCTTGATCGGTGACGGCAGATCTTCGTCTTCGAAAATCAGTTTGAAAATCAGGTTGAGCTGGTCGATTTGCTCGTCGTACTGTTCGAGCCCGAAACTCGCGAAGCATTTCTTCAGCACCGGGAACAAATTGCTGTACTTGCTGGAAGGCTGACGGGATTTCTCCTTGAAATCCTGCAGCAACAGCAGTTGGCAAATCGTCTGGTCTGGCTTGAAGCCCGCGGGAGAATCGGTCTCGCTGAGGCCGTCGATGCTGCGCAGGTGGATGCGAGCCAGTGGAATATCCGGCAACATGCCATGGCCCAGCAGCGTCTGGTCGATACGACGGTAGAACGGGCCCAGGGCCTCGATGAAGCGGTCGGCGAACAGGTGATAAAGCGCGATCTTGTAGTTCAATTCGAGGTTCAGGGCGTCAATCGCGTACTGAAATGATTCGCATAGCCTTTTGACCTGCAACGGATTCTCGTAGATGCTGGCGCGGGAGCGCTTGAGACAGGCCTGCAGCCGTTTCAAAATGGTGCGGTCGAATTCCTTGAAGGCATCGCCGTAGCGCGCCGTGATTGCCTTCAATTCGTTGATCTCGACGCCGGCATTGGCGCTGGACAATCCCAGTTTTTGCCAGTCTCGCGCGCCCTGGTCCTGGGACGAGGAGCCGTCGCTGGTTTTGAATTCGGAAAAATGCCGGTTCAGCTGAAAGGTAAAAGAGGAGCAGATGATGCGCTGTTTGTGCGCAATCAGTTTTACCACGCGGGCGCCATCCTGGTCGGACAGGCTCCAGCCGTGGTAATCTCCAGCGCTTTCGATCATGCACAGCAGCAGTTCGGTAATCAGCTTTTTGCTGAGGCTGGAAATATCCGCGTAGGCATCATGTCCAGATATCGAACCAGGTTGCTGCCGTGAATTTGAACCTGTCATTCGAGCATCGTTTCAAACGGTTAGAAGCCCATAATATAGATCAAATCATCCCCGATTTCCTGCGACTATTTTCATATAAATTCGTTTTCCAAAGCTTTTTCGGACAGAAGGGGTAAAATTGCCTTTTGACGGGCCCCCCTAGATTGCAATCGATGCCAGATCTCGAGTTATTCATCACCGGCCACAAGGGCTTCGAGACCCTTTTGTTTCACGAGCTGCGTGACCTGCTCGGCGCGAGCGATGCGCGCCTGCAAAAGGTCTACGGCGGCGTCAGAATCGATGCCGGGATCGACGCGGCATATCGAATCTGCCTGCATTCTCGACTCGCCAACCGCGTTTTTTGCGAGCTCGCCCGCGGCGTGATCGAAAACGAGCAGCAACTCTACGATACGGTTCGCGCGATCGAGTGGGAAAAGCATCTGCAGGCACGCAACAGCATCGCGGTCGCGGCGACGGTTTCGCGCTCGAAGCTCGATCACGGGCACTTCGTCGCCCTGAAGACCAAGGATGCCATCGTCGATCGCTTTCGCGATAATTGCGGCAGCCGGCCGATGGTGGAAAAAACACAGCCCGATTTGCAGGTACACGTCAACCTGCATCGCAACCAGGCTGCGATCAGCCTGGATTTGTCCGGCGATAGCCTGCACCGACGAGGTTATCGCACCGAGCATACCGGCGCGCCGCTGAAGGAGCACCTGGCCGCGGCGCTGCTGGTCCAGGCGGGCTGGAAGCGCGAGTCGGCGCCGGCGCTGCGCCTGGTGGACCCGATGTGCGGATCCGGCACCTTCGTAATCGAGGCGGCGATGATGGCCGCCAATATCGCGCCGGGACTCGAGCGTGCCTATTTCGGATTCAGCCAGTGGCTGCGGCACGACCCCGAGCTCTGGCAGGAATGCAAGGCGCGGGCGCGGCAGGCGATCGACGCCGACGTCGAAACCCGGATCTATGGCAGCGACTACGATGCCGCGGCGTTGCAGGTCGCGCGCGCCAACGCGAGGCGCGCCGGGGTGGCGCAGCTGATCGAATTTTCGCACCAGCAGATCGCCGAGCTGGAATTGCCACCGGGCCACGCCGAAACGCTGGTAATTTCGAACCCGCCCTACGGTAAACGCCTGCAAGGCGCACCGGACCTGGGTCAACTGTATAGCGATCTCGGTGAATCGGTGCGTCGCCTCGCGCCGGCGCGGCTCGCGATCATTTCCGCCAATCCGGATCAGCTGCACCGCCTGAAACTGAAGCGGATCAGCCGCAAGGACGTCAGGAACGGCCCGCTGGAATGCCTGTTCGCCATTTTCGAAACCGCACTGGAAGCGGAAATCGGCAAAGCGAAGGTCGAGAGCAGCGAAACGATCGATGAAACTGCCTTGCCGCTGCGCAACCGCCTCGCGAAGAACAGCAAGCACCTGCAACGCTGGGCCGCCAGGAATGGAATTACCTGTTACCGCCTGTACGATGCGGATCTGCCGGAATTTGCATTTGCGCTCGATCGCTACCAGAGCGAAGTGGCGCCGGAGCTCGAATGGTTCCATTTGCAGGAGTACCAGGCGCCCGCCACGATCGAGCCGGCGAAAGCCGAACGCCGCATCGGTATCGCGATCGAGGTCGTCAAGCAACTGTTCGCGATCGGCGACGAGCAGCTTTTTTGCAAGACCCGCAGCCGTCAGCGCGGCTCGAGCCAGTACCAGAAACAGGATAACCAGGGCGAGTTTTTCCAGGTGCGCGAAGGCCCGGCCTCGTTATTGATAAACCTGAGCGACTACCTCGACTCGGGCCTGTTCCTGGACCATCGCAGCACCCGCGAACTGGTTTACCGCGTTGCGCGCGATAAATCGGTGCTGAACCTGTTCTGCTATACCGGGAGCGTGGGCGTTTACGCGGGCCTGGGCGGCGCCAGCTCGGTGCTGAACGTCGATCTGTCGGCGACCTACCTCGACTGGGCGCGCGAGAATCATCTGCTGAACGGTCTCGACGACGAAACCCGTTTCCAGTTCCTGCGCGCCGAAATCATCGAACTGTTACGAAATCCGGCGCGGTTTTCATTAACAAACGAATATGATTTGATATTTTTCGATCCACCATCGTTTTCGAACTCGAGCAAGATGCAGCAGACCCTCGACATTCAGCGCGATCACGCGGAATTGATCGGGCAGGCCATGCGCCTGCTGGCGCGTGACGGGTTACTATTGTTTTCGACCAACCGCCGCGGTTTCAAGCTCGCCGACGAGATCGGCAGGGACTTCGACGCGCGCGATATTTCGCAGGCGACCATCCCCGAGGATTTCAGGAGAAATCCGAAAATTCACCGCTGCTGGGAAATCCGGCACCGGGAGTAGTCGATGAATGCGCGCGAAGACAGCAATGATTACCGCCAACTGTTCCTGCAGGATGTTCCGCTGCTGGATCTGCGCGCACCGGTGGAATTCGAGCGCGGCGCGTTCCCGGGCGCGGTCAATATTCCGCTGCTCGACGACCAGCAGCGCGAACAGATCGGCATTCGCTACAAGGACGCCGGGCAGGACGAGGCGATCCGCCTTGGGCTCGAGCTGGCGACCCCGCAAATCCGCGAACAGCGGCTGCGCGACTGGATCCAGTTTTGCGAGTCGAATCCGGGCGGTTACCTTTACTGCTTTCGCGGCGGCCTGCGCTCGCGCACCGCGCAGCAGTGGTTGCGCGAGCGGGGTGTCGATTATCCGCTGGTGCGGGGCGGTTACAAGGCGATGCGGCGTTTCCTCATCGATGAGCTGGAGCGGGCGCTCGACGAGGTGCCGCTGGTCTGCGTCAGCGGGCTGACCGGCGTCGGCAAGACCCGGGTATTGCGCAGGATCAGGCATCACATCGACTTCGAGGGGCTGGCAAATCATCGTGGTTCGGCCTTCGGTCACGACGCGCTGGACAGCCAGCCGGCGGTCATCGACTGGGAAAACGCGGTCGCGATCGCGTTTCTGAGGCATCGCGAGCGCTTTCCCGGTGCCCCGGTTTTCGTCGAG
Source organism: Gammaproteobacteria bacterium (assembly GCA_029864065.1). Classification (GTDB taxonomy): domain Bacteria; phylum Pseudomonadota; class Gammaproteobacteria. Next base: position 4,668 of record JAOTUD010000170.1, read on the forward strand.
GACGAGGGGCGCATGATCGGTCGCATCAGTATGCCCGATGGTTTGTACGCGGCGCTATTGAAAGCGCCGCGCGCCGTTCTACAGGTCGATATCGAATCCCGGATCAGGCTGATAGGCGAGGATTACATCCAGCACAACTGGCCGACATACCGGCGGGCGCACGCCGCTAACGCCGAGCATGCGTTCCGCAGCTTCGTGCTCGATAACCTGTCGCGCATCCAGCGACGCCTGGGCGGGGAGCGCTACCGGCAGGTAAGGCTATGCTTCGAGCACGCGCTGGACGTATTTTTTCGCACCGGCCAGGTGGAGGCATTTTATCCGGGCATCGGAACATTACTCGAACAATATTACGATCCAATGTATCGTTACCAGATCGAGACCAAGCAGCCGCAGATAATTTTCGAGGGGCCCGAGCAGGAATTCCTGCAATGGGCCAAGGATTTCAGTGCTGCCAGAACTTAGAATAATTATCGACGTCATATGCAAGCGAATAATCAAGGAATCCAAAAAATGAAAAAAACAATCCTGCTGGGCTTGCTTGCCGTTATCGTGTTGCTGTTTTTCATGTTGGATCTGGGACAATACCTGACGCTCGACTACATCAAGGCGCAACAGCAGATCATCGATCAGTACTACCAGGATAACCGGCTGCTGACGCTGCTAGGGTTCTTTTTACTCTATGTCGTAATTACCGGTGCTTCGCTGCCCGGCGCGACCGTGCTGACGCTTGGCGCGGGCGCGATCTTCGGTCTCGTAACGGCGTTGATCCTGGTGTCTTTCGCCAGCACCATCGGCGCCTCGATCGCGTTCCTGGTTTCGCGCTACCTGTTCCAGGATGCGGTGCAATCGCGCTTCGGCAATTCGCTGAAGGCGATAAACGACGGTATCGACAAGGAAGGACCGTTTTACCTGTTCGCGTTGCGGCTGGTGCCGGCGTTTCCGTTTTTCGTGATCAACCTGGTGATGGGATTGACGCGGCTGCGACTGTGGACCTTTTACTGGGTAAGCCAGCTGGGCATGCTGGCCGGCACCGTGGTCTACGTCAACGCCGGCACCCAGCTGGGCCAGATCGAATCGGCCAGCGGCATTTTCAGTACCGAAATCCTGCTTTCGTTTCTGCTGCTGGCCATGTTGCCGTTCATCGGCCGCAAGGTCGTGTCGGTAATAACCAGCCGCAAGGCGCTGGAGGGTTACGACAAACCGGATAGTTTCGACACCAACCTGGTTGTCATCGGCGCCGGTTCGGCCGGGCTGGTGACCGCCTATATCGCGGCCGCGGTAAAGGCGAAGGTTACGCTGATCGAGAAGAACAGGATGGGCGGCGACTGCCTGAACTTCGGCTGCGTGCCTTCCAAGGCGATGATACGCTCGGCGAAGTTCATGTCGCATATCGCACGCAGTCGCGAGTTTGGCATCAAGCAGGCGCATGCAGAGTTCGATTTCGCCGAGGTCATGGAGCGCATCCAGCAGGTCATCCGGCAGATCGAGCCGCATGATTCGGTGGAACGTTATAGCAGCCTCGGTGTCGACGTGGTGCAGGGCGAGGCGAAAATTACCTCGCCGTGGACGGTCGAGGTAAACGGCGCAACCATCCGCACCCGGAATATTGTCGTGGCCACCGGCGGCCGCCCCTTCGTGCCCCCGATCGAGGGCATCGACCAGGTCGATTACTATACCTCCGACAATCTCTGGGATCTGCGCGAAAAGCCGCGCAGGCTCGCGGTGCTCGGGGGCGGGCCCATCGGCTCCGAACTGACGCAGGCATTTGCGCGGCTGGGCGTCGCCGTCACGCAGATTGAAATGCTGCCCACAATCCTGTTGCG
>JAOTUD010000172.1 GCA_029864065.1 Gammaproteobacteria bacterium
TGCAGTCAGAGAATTTACTTTAAAGAAAACACTTTCACAAGTAGATGTAACTATAGATTACAAAAAAGATTTTAGCAAAAAGTCTGCAACATTCACGTAATTATTCGCCAATCCGTATCTCATGGGATCTGTAACCATCCAGAATTGCAGGCTCGAAGGTTGCTCCCGCGCTTGTTCCAGGTGGCTTATAACACAGCTAAATGATTGATTACAATCGGAAATCGGGCCAGCAGATTGTTTCTGAACAGCCACCATATCGAGCGCGGCGAGCAGGCTCGAGCTTGCTTCAACAGAGACATCGGATGCGAAAACGAGCTGCACAGCGGCGGCAAATCCGTGAAAAATGGGTACATTAAGGGTTTGCAGCGTCGACGAACAGGAAATATTTCCCAAAAAGCAGCCCAGGTCGGCAATTAGCCTGGCGTCGGCGCTTTCCGGCAAGATATTGAACGCAATCTGTTCCGGGTAGACCTTCGGGATGATCCCTCTTGCATTGAGTAAACCGATGGTTTGCGCGGCAAGCTCGTCGACGCCCGCCTTACCGCGAAACTCGGCGCTGCGCAACAGCGTGACGTTGAGTCGAACCACGGGCCGCATCTGGTCGAGTGCAAGCAGCGCCGGCAGCAGGCAGGAAAGCTCCGCTCCGGCAAGCCGCTGGCTGGTCTCGGAGTAGGCGATTTCGGGTTGCGTCGCGCCCCCGGCAACGAACAGGGCCGGGGTATCGCGCTCTATCGCATGGCTGACCAGGAAACAACCCTGGCGCAGCGCCGCCGACTCGAGCGCGGCATCTGCCTCGGGCATCAACAGCAGGGAGCAACCGCTAAGGTCGTATTCATTCTGATCCTGCAAGCGCAGGTATCCATCCGCGTAGGCCACGCGCTTGCCGGCGCTGGATTCATGGTCGAGTAACAGCAGTGCATCCGGGGCCAGCCCGAATGCGGCATATTTTTCAAGTATCGCCTGGGCGACGATCCCGCTTGCGTGCGAGACCGCGATGCGACGTTCCATGCTAGCGCTCGAGCAAAATGTTCAGCATGCGCCGCAACGGCTCGGCGGCACCCCAAAGCAGTTGATCACCAACGGTGAATGCGGCCAGGTAGTCGTCGCCCATGGCCAGTTTACGTAACCTGCCGACCGGTATGTCGAGCGTGCCGGTTACCGCGGCTGGCGACAGCGCTGCCATGGTCAATTGTTTTTCGTTATCCAGAACCTTGACCCAGTCGTTCGACGCGGCAAGCATTTGCTGAATTTCATCCATCGGGACCTTGCGTCTGAGCTTGACGGTCAGCGCCTGCGAATGGCAGCGCATGGCTCCGATGCGCACGCACAACCCGTCTATCGGAATGATATCCTCTCCGCGACCGAGAATTTTGTTGGCCTCGACCCCGGCCTTCCATTCTTCCCGGCTCTGCCCGTTATCGAGCTGCGCATCGATCCATGGAATCAGACTGCCCGCCAGCGGTACGCCGAACTGCTCACGCGGGAAGTCTTGCGCGCGCAGTTGCTGCGTTACCAGCCGATCGATTTCGAGGATTGCCGACGCGGGATCGTCGAGGAGTTCCGCGACGCTATGGTAGAGGCTGCCCATGCCCGCAATCAGCTCGCGCATATGCCTGGCGCCACCACCGGAGGCCGCCTGGTAAGTCATGACGCTCATCCATTCGACGAGATCATGCTCGAACAGGCCGCCCATCGCCATCATCATCAGGCTGACGGTACAGTTGCCACCGATGAAATCCCGGCAACCGGCCTGCAGGGCATTGTCGATCACCTGTCGATTAACCGGGTCGAGAATTATAATACTGTCGTCTTGCATGCGCAGCGTCGAAGCCGCGTCGATCCAGTAGCCCCGCCAGCCGCCACCGCGCAGATCGGCATGAACCTGGCGGGTGTAATCACCGCCCTGGCAGGTAACGATTGCATCCATCGATTTCAGCAGTTCGAAATCGATCGCATCCTGTAACGGGGGAACATCCTTGCCAATGTCGGGCCCGGGCTGCCCCGTTTGCGAGGTGGAAAAAAACACCGGTTCATCGATGCGGGCGAAATCCTGCTCGTCCAGCATGCGCTGCATCAGCACCGAACCCACCATTCCGCGCCAGCCAACAAATGCAACTCTTTTCATCGAAAATTCTCCATCAAGGCGTCATCCGCCGAGTTCGCGCAACGCCGTGACCACGGCGTCGCCCATTTCGGCGGTACCGACGCTGGGACCACCGTCGGCGATATCGGCGGTTCTCAAGCCCTGGTCGAGCACCTTGCCCACCGCGGTCTCGACCAGCTCGGCCAGTTGCGCCTGTTGCAGGCTGTAGCGCAGCATCATCGCCAGCGACAGTATCGTTGCCAAAGGGTTGGCCAGGTTCCTGCCCGCGATATCCGGGGCCGAACCATGCACGGGCTCGTACAGACCCTTGCCATTGCTGTCGAGCGAAGCCGACGGCAGCATGCCGATGGAGCCGGTCAGCATCGCCGCGGTATCCGACAGGATATCGCCGAACAGATTCGAGGTCACGATGACATCGAACTGTTTGGGCGCGCGTACCAGCTGCATCGAGGCGTTGTCGACGTAAAGGTGGCTCAGCTCGACGTCCGGGTAATCGCCGGCCACCCGGGTCACGACCTCGCGCCAGAGTTCGGATGTCTCGAGCACGTTCGCCTTGTCGACCGAGCATAGCCTGCGGTTGCGCAGCATCGAAATATCGAAAGCCGACCTGGCGATGCGTTCGATTTCATGCTCCGCGTAAACCAGCGTGTTGAAGCCCTGGCGTTCGCCGTTTTCGAGTACGCGTATGCCTCGGGGCTGCCCGAAATAGATGCCGCCGGTGAGTTCACGCACAATCATGATATCAAGCCCGGCAACCAGTTCGGGCTTGAGGCTGGAGGCGCCGGCCAACTGGGGGTAAAGAATGGCCGGGCGTAAATTCGAAAACAGGCCCAGCGCGGAGCGCAGGTTCAGCAGTCCTTTCTCGGGTCGTAGCTCGCGCTCTAGCCGATCGTATTGCGGGCCGCCGATCGCCCCGAACAGTATCGCATCCGCCTGCCGGCAAACGGCCAGGGTTTCGTCGGGCAAGGGCTTGCCATACCGATCGTAGCCGGCGCCGCCGATTGCCGCCGGCTCCAGCTCCGTGCTGAATCCGAAATCCTGCCGCAGGCATTGCAAGGTCTTCAGGGCCTCGGCGACTATTTCGAGGCCGATCCCGTCACCCGCCAGTACGGCAATCTTGTTCGTCATGTCTTATCCTATTGCAGCCAGGGCATGCGTTCGTAATATGCCTGTTCGAACGCCCTGATCTCGTCCGCATGCTGCATCGTCAGGCCGATATCATCGAGACCGTGCATCAGGCAGTACTTGCGAGATTCGTCTATCTCGAACGGTATTTCGACGCCGTGCGCGTTGCTCACCACCTGCTGCTCGAGGTCGATGCTAAGCCGGTAATCCTCGCTTTTTTTGTATTCTGCGAACAACTGCTCCACCGGCGCGTTGCCGAGCGCGATCGGCAACAGGCCATTCTTGAAAGCGTTATTGTAAAAAATATCGGCAAAACTCGGGGCGATGACGACCCTTATGCCGAAATCGAGTAACGCCCATACCGCGTGCTCGCGCGACGAGCCGCAGGCGAAGTTTTCGCGTGCCAGCAGTATCTGCGCCCGGCTGCAGGGTTCCCGGTTCAGCACGAACTTCGGATTGAGCCGACGTTTCGAGTGATCCTGCCCGGGTTCGCCCGGATCCAGGTAACGCCAGTCGTCGAACAGGTTGACGCCGAAACCGGTGCGCTTGATCGATTTCAGGTACTGCTTCGGAATAATTGCGTCGGTATCGATATTGGGTCGGTCGATAGCGGCGACTATGCCGGTAAACTTTACAAATTTATCCATGTCGCCCCCTAAATATTGCGTACGTCGACAAAGTGGCCGGCGATTGCCGCAGCAGCCGCCATCGCCGGCGACACCAGGTGAGTACGGCCGCCCTGCCCCTGGCGCCCCTCGAAATTACGATTCGACGTCGACGCACAGCGCTCACCGGGTTCGAGTCGATCGGCATTCATGCCGAGGCACATGGAGCAACCTGGCTCGCGCCATTCGAAGCCCGCGTCGATGAATACCTGGTCCAGGCCTTCATCCTCGGCCTGCTGCTTTACCAGTCCCGATCCGGGCACCACCATCGCCTGCTTTATCGTGTCGGCAACCTTGCGGCCCCTGACGACGGCGGCCGCGGCGCGCAAATCCTCGATACGCGAGTTGGTGCAGGACCCGATGAAGATCTTGTCCAGCCTTACCTGATCGAAGGCCGTGTTGGCGGCGAGGCCCATGTAATCGAGCGCATTCTGCATACCGCCGGCCTTGATCGGATCGGATTCCAGCGCCGGATCCGGGACCCTGCCGGTAACGCTGCACACCATTTCCGGAGAGGTGCCCCAGGTCACCTGGGGCGCGATATCGTCGGCATCGATGACGACCTCGCGGTCGAATACCGCGTCCGCATCGGTATGCAGATCGCTCCAGAAATCGACTGCCCTGTCCCAGATTTCCCCGCGCGGGGCAAACGGGCGGCCCTTGACATAATCCAGCGTGGTCTGATCGCAGGCGATAAGCCCGGCCCGCGCACCGGCCTCGATCGTCATGTTGCATACGGTCATGCGCCCTTCCATCGACAGGTTATTAATCGCCTCGCCGGCGAATTCTATGGTGCAGCCGGTGCCGCCGGCGGTGCCGATGACACCGATAATATGCAGCACGATATCCTTGGCGGTGATTCCTTCCGCGACCGGACCCGCGACGGTAACCCGCATGTTTTTCGACTTTTTCTGGATCAGGCATTGCGTCGCCATAACGTGTTCGACCTCGGAGGTCCCGATTCCGAACGCCAGCGCGGCGAAAGCCCCGTGGGTAGAGGTATGCGAATCTCCGCAGACCACGGTCATGCCGGGCAACGTCGCGCCCTGCTCCGGACCGATGACATGCACGATGCCCTGGCGCACATCGCCCATCTTGAACTCGGTGAGCTCATACTTGTCGCAATTCTGGTTCAGGGTATCGACCTGCAGTCGGGCAACGGGATCGGTTATCCCGTATTCGAGCCCGGTAGTCGGTACATTGTGGTCGGGTACCGCGAGGATCGAGCGCTTGCGCCACAGCGGGCGCTGCGCAATTTCGAGTCCCTCGAAAGCCTGCGGCGACGTGACCTCGTGCACCAGGTGGCGGTCGATGTACAGCAGCACGGTGCCGTCATCGTCGCGGCGCACCTGGTGTAAATCCCAGATCTTGTCGTAAAGCGTTTTTCCAGCCATCTCGAATACCTGTATCAATCTTGCGCGATTTTACGTCGACATTTAAAATAACTCTAATTCATAATTTTCATTATTTTAATTCCTAAATGGAATAGATATGCAAATCAATCAGATCAACGCGTTTCTCGCGGTCGCCGAGCTCGGTTCGTTTTCACTGGCCGCCGAACGCTTGCACATCACGCAGCCGGCGGTCAGCAAGCGCGTGCGCCAGCTCGAAAACAGCGTGCGTGTCGAATTATTCGACCGAATCGGCAAGCGCAGCATTCTGACGCCACACGGCCGAGCCTTCAAGCCCCACGCCGAGCGTATCCTGCAGGAACTGGATTCCTACCGCTCGAGCCTGAGCCGCCACCAGGAAACCCCGTCCGGCAGCCTGAGCTTCGCTACCAGCCACCATATCGGCCTGCATCGTCTGCCGCAGGTACTGCGCGATTTCAAAATCCGTTACCCGCAGGTCGACCTCGACCTGCATTTCATGGATTCGGAAGACGCCTGCATCGCCATCGCCAATAACGAGCTTGAACTCGCCATCGTGACGCTGCCGGAACTGGCGGACGACAGGCTCGTTTGCGAGCCCGTCTGGATCGACGAACTGTTCGTCGTCATGGCGAGCGACCACGAACTCGCCGAGCTGCGAGAGATAGACCCTGCCCGGTTGCTCGAACACGCGGCAATCCTGCCGTCGCCCGGAACCTTCACGCGCAGGATAATCAATAACCTGTTTGCCGGTTACAGCGGTCAGCTCAAAATCGTCCTGGAAACCAATTACCTGGAAACGATCAAGGTCATGGTTTCGGCCAATCTCGGCTGGAGCATCCTGCCGTCGAGCATGCTGGATGTCAACCTGACCGGCCATCGCTTGCGCGGTCTCGATGCTCGCCGCCCGCTCGGCATCGTGACGCGTAATAAACGCACCCTGTCGCTGAGCTCCACCGCGCTGATCGAGTTATTGCGAGAAAACCTTGTCGATGCCGATTCGTGATAACGTCGTCCAGCCCCGTGTGGTACTGGAATTAACGCGGTTTGTTGCTATAGTCATGGCATCTGAATTCGAGGAGAAATCCATGCCTTCGTTGATGAAATCCGTACTCGTCTGCGCCGTCGTTTTTTTCGGCAGCAACGCTTTCGCCGGCGAGGTAAGCCGCGCGTTATTCACTATCGGTGT
>JAOTUD010000173.1 GCA_029864065.1 Gammaproteobacteria bacterium
GGGACAGACCAGGTTTTTCGGCAATAACATCAGTTGGCCCGGCGAATTAACCGAAAAACGTGGCCTGTCTCCTTCGCAGCCCAGCCTACAAACCGTCAACCAGCAATTTTCGGATCAGCGATTCCATCTCTGCATCGCCAAATCCCTCGCGCGCGCTCAGTGAACTGCTCAGGTTCGCGCCGGCGAGCACCGCCGGGGACTCTTGCAGAAACAGCGTGAGCGCGTCGCCGCCCCCGTTCAGGATGTCACGCATGACGCAGGGACTCAGCATCCCGGCAGTTTCCATTACCGGGAACCGAGCAATATTGTGCAGCGCGGTCAACAGCTTCGGGCCGATGAACTGCGGCGGCATGCCGCCCTGGTACAACCTGACCAGGCGTTGCGCGGTATCGGCATAGAATTCGAGAAAGCGGTTGGCGCGCTGGAACATCAGCAATGCGTTGTGGACTTTCGGGTAGGCTCGCGGCCGGCCTCCCTGGTCGAGCTGCACCCAGACTTCCCTTCCCAGCGCGAATTCCGCCGGCGGCAGTACGAATGCCTCCGGTCTGAATATCAGGAAATCGGCGTCGCACCAGACCACTCGGTCGAAACCCTGGTCAAGGCCCCGCTGCAGCAGCGCGAGGCGTGCCAGATCGGTGGCTATCACGCTTCGCCCACCAGCCTTTTCCAGCAGCGCCGGTACCACCTGGTCGAATATTTCGTCTCCCAGAAAGCGATACTCGTAGCCGTTAAGCCTTGCCCAACCGGCGACCGAGTCCAGGCAGGCCTGCAGCCAGGCGAAGGGCAAGGGAAAACGTTGCGACTGGATTACCAGGGTTGCGGTCACGGGACAGGAGTCATGATTTCTCGAGTGCGCCATCTTAACATGCTATCTTAGCCGCGATTCGAATCGCCCAGACAGGAAAATACATGCCGTCACCAACCGTAGCCGCCAACAAACCGGTCAAAGTCCAGCTCGAAAAGGAGCGCAAGTATTACTTTTGCATGTGCGGGAAGAGCAGCAACCAGCCGTTTTGCGACGGCTCGCATAAGGGCAGCGAGTTTACGCCGATGGCCTTCACCTGCGACGAGACCAGGGACTATTTTCTGTGTCGCTGCAAGCACAGCGCCACCAAACCCTACTGCGACGGCAGCAGCCACAAGCAGTTTGCCGACGACCAGGTCGGGAAGCCCGCAAGCTAGGCGACCAGCGCTAGCCGCAGAGTCCTGGACTGCCGCCGTCGCGAGCCGCTTTTCCGTACACCATGCGCTCGATACCGGACCAGTAAGCCGCGGCCTCGCACATCGGACAGGCCGGTGACGACGAGTACAGGGTGCAGCCGCCCAGGTCGCGGCTGCCGAGGCGGCGCGCGGCATCGCGGATCGCCTCCATCTCCGCATGCGCGGTAGGGTCTTGCCTGACGACAACCCGGCTCGGAGCCTGCCCGACAATGACGCCGTTTCGAACCACGATCGCGCCATAGCCCTGGTCGCCGCTATCGAGGGCGCGTCGCTGCATCGCGAACGCGACGGCAACGAATGACATGTCGTCCCGCGTTTCGGGCTGGGCAATCGATTCCGCATCGGCTCCCTGCGCACGTCGGGGATTCGTCACCAAGGCGGCCAGCGCGGCGGCCAGCGCAGCTAGCAACGAGCGTCTTTTCGAATTCTCCAAAATCGCCATGTTTGTATCTCCGCCGGTAATCGTGGCAGTTTAACACCTCGCTCAAAATACGCGCTTGTGTACGCAGCCGGCAAGCGCATAAAATACCGGGCCTTGCAGCAATTCATATGGGGAATAGCATGGGTGAATGTCCGATCTGCGCGGCCAGGGTCGATGTGGCCGGGGACGCAATTGCGGGTGAGCTGTTGGTGTGCGCAGACTGCGGCGCCGAGCTCGAACTGATAGCAACCGCCCCGGTGGAACTGGCCGAAGCGCCAACCGCCGAGGAGGACTGGGGGCAGTGAGAATCGGCTTGCTGCACTCGCTGATTCGCAAGGAAGAAAAACTGCTGATCGAGGCGTTTCGTCACGCCGGGGTGGAACCGGTCATGATCGACGATCGCGGCTTGATCATGGATTTTCACACCGCTCCCGATATCGATATCCTGGTCGAGCGCTCGATCAACCACTCGCGCGCGCTGCACGCGCTGCGGCTCTTCGAAAGCGCCGGAGTGTGCTGCGTCAACTCGCACAGGGTCGCACAGACCTGCGGCGACAAGCTGCTGACCACCGCGGCGCTACGCGATCACGGCGTCGCCCAGCCCGAATGCCGGGTTGCGTTTACCGAGACATCGGCGCTCGCCGCAATCGAGGAACTGGGCTACCCGGTCGTGCTGAAACCGGCGGTCGGCTCCTGGGGTCGGCTGCTCTCCAAGATCAACGATCGCGACGCCGCCGAAACCGTGCTCGAGCACAAGACCGTGCTCGGTAGCTATCACCACTCTATTTTCTATATCCAGCAATACGTCGAAAAACACGGCCGCGACATCCGCAGTTTCGTCGTCGGCGACGACTGCATCGCCGCCATTTACCGCAGTTCGGATCACTGGATTACCAATACCGCGCGCGGCGCGCAGGCGAGCCGCTGCGAGGTTACACCCGAGCTTGCCGAGGTTTCGCTGGCAGCGGCGCATGCCGTCGGCGGCGGCATCGTAGCTGTCGACCTGTTCGAGAGCGAGGCCGGCCTGCTGGTCAACGAAGTCAACTACACGATGGAATTCCGCAACAGTATCGATACCACCGGGGTCAACATCCCGCAGCTGGTCGCAGATTACGTGATCGGCCTGGTCAAGCAATGATCAGGGTATCTATTGTCGGCGGATCGGGTTACACCGGGGGCGATTTACTGCGCATCCTGCTGTTTCATCCGCAGGTGGAAATTCACCAGGTCACGTCGGAGCGCCACGCCGGCAGGCCCGTTTCCAGCGTGCACCCGAACCTGCGCAAGGTCTGTCAGCACAAGTTCGTCGCGGCCGACGAACTCGAGCCCTGTGACGTTTTGTTCCTGGGCCTGCCACACGGGCAGATGATGCACCGGTTGTCCGAATTCGAAAACCTGGCCGGGATGCTGATCGATTTGTCGGCGGATTTTCGGCTGCGCGACGCAAGCGCCTACCAGGTCTGGTACGGCAAGGCGCACGCCTGCCCGGACAGGCTCGGAAGTTTCGTCTACGGCATTGCCGAACTACACCGCGAGCAGCTGCAAACGGCCACGCGCATTGCCGGCGCCGGGTGCAACGCGACCGCGACCATCCTGGCGCTGCATCCGCTGTACCAGGCAGGCCTGGTCGACTCCGCCGTGGTCGAGGTCAAGGCGGGCTCCAGCCAGGGCGGCAATACCGAAAGTCCCGGCAGCCATCACCCTGAACGCAGCGGCGCGGTGCGCTCCTACAAGCCGACGGCGCATCGCCACCTCGGCGAGATCCAGCAGGAACTGGGCGCCGGCAATATCCACTTTTCGGCAACCTCGATCGAAATGGTGCGCGGCATCCTGGCGACCTGCCACGTGTTCCTGAACCAGGACCTGGACGAAAAAGAGGTCTGGAAACTGTATCGCGGCGCCTACGGTGATGAACCCTTCATCCGTATCGTCAAGGAGCGCAGCGGCATCCATCGCTACCCCGAACCCAAAATACTCGCCGGCAGCAATTACTGCGATATCGGTTTCGAGCGCGACCCGCACAGCAACCGGCTGGTGGTGATCTCGGCGCTGGACAACCTGGTGAAAGGCGCGGCCGGCCAGGCGGTGCAGGCGTTCAACATCGCGCGGGGATTCGACGAAACCACCGCTCTCGAGTTCCCGGGCTTGCACCCTTAAGGCTAGTGCTCTTGCAATGTGCCGCATTCTCTACGCCCGCGCCGACGCCGATTTCGCGATTGCGGATTTGCTGGCCCCGTTTGCCGAACTGTCGCGGCGCAGCAGCGAATTCCAGGGGCACGGCTGGGGCTGCGCCTGGCGTCAGGGCGAGTGCTGGCAGCAGTACCACGACATCCGGCCGATATGGGAAGACGACCTGGCGCAATTCGGTAACACGCAACTGCTGCTGGTGCACGCGCGTAGCGCGTTTCGCGACGAGGGTATCGTCGTCGAAAACAACATGCCTTTCTCGGACGGCGAGTCGATCTTCATTTTCAACGGCGAGCTGCGCGGCGTGCGTATCCAGTCCGAGGGCCGCATCGGCGCCGAGAAAATCTACAACTACATCCGGCGTTTCGACCAGGGCGACAAGTACGCCGCCACCGTCAGGGCGGTCGGCATCATCAGGAAACGCAGCGCTTACGTGCGCGCGATGAACCTGATCCTGTCCGACGGCAGGCAGTCCGTTCTATCGACCAGCTACGGCGAGAACCCGGAATACTTCCAGATGCATCAGAAACACGACCACGGCCTCCACCTGGTATGCTCGGAGCCTTTTCCCGGCGACCGGGACTGGACCCGGATCGAAAACAATACGACCATAGCCCTATGATGCTGATAAAAATAGGCGGCGGCGAGCACATCGACCTCGACGCCATCATTACCGACCTGGCGTCGCAACGGCAGCCCTTCATCATCGTGCATGGCGCCAACCTGCTGCGAGATCGACTGGCGCAACGCCTGGGGCTGGAAAAAACCATACTGACCTCGGTTTCCGGCTACAGCAGCGTGTTTTCCGACCAGGATGCGCTCGATGTCATCATGATGAGTTACTCGGGCCTGCGCAACAAGCAGATCGTCGAACGGTGCCAGCGCAACGGCATCAACGCGCTGGGCCTGACCGGGCTCGACGGCCGCCTGGTAGAGGGCGAGCGCAACAAGGGAATCCGCGTGCGCGAAAACGGCAAGACCCTGATCAAGAGAGACCTGTCGGGCAAGCCGCGCCGGGTCAACGCCGGGCTGCTCACCCTGCTGTTACAAAATGGTTATTGCCCGGTTTTGACGATACCGATAATCGACGAGAAGGGATTCGCGATCAACTCGGAAAACGACGACATCGTCGCCACCATAGCCGCGAGCCTCGAACTGGACACGGTCATACAATTGATCGAGGCGCCTGGCTTTCTCGACGATCCCGACGACGAATCGTCGCTGGTCGCGCGCATGAGTATCGCCGAGCTGCAGCGGCGTGAGGCCGCCGTCGAGGGGCGCATCAAGCGTAAATTGCTGGCCTTGACGCGTCTTTGCCTGGACGGCAAAACCCGCGTGATCATCGCCGACGGCCGCGCCGAACGCCCGGTTACCAATGCGCTCGATGGCGCCGGAACCCACATATCATGACTGATTACAGAGCGCTCGAAAACGAATTCGGCCTGCCGTTGCAGCCCAAGCGTGACCTGGTCGCGGTACGCGGCCAGGGTGCCCTGCTCTACGATGAAAACGGCCAGGAATACATCGACTTCGCCGCCGGCATCGCGGTAGCGTCGCTGGGCCATTCGCATCCACGACTGGTGACGGCGATTCAGCAGCAGGCCGCGACGCTGATCACCTGCCCCAACATCATGTACAACGACGTCCGCTCCGAGCTGCTGAAAAAGCTGGTGGAGGTCACGCCGCGCAGCCTGACCCGGGCCTACCTGTGCAACTCCGGCGCCGAATCCATCGAGGCCGCGCTCAAGTTCGCACGGCTGCATACCGGGCGCACCAACTTCGTTACCGCGATGCGCGGTTTTCATGGCCGCACCATGGGCGCGGTCAGCGCCACCCACACGCCGAAGTACCGCGAAGCCTTCCTGCCGTTGATACCGGGTTTCGACTACGTGCCCTTCAACAAGATCGAACGGCTCGACGCCGCGGTCGACGACAATACCGCCGCGGTCATGATCGAACTGGTGCAGGGTGAAGGCGGAGTCAACCCGGTCCAGGCCGACTATGCCGCGGCCGCGCGCGAAATTTGCAGCGCGCGCGGCGCGCTTTTGATCATCGATGAAATCCAGACCGGGTTCTGCCGCACCGGAAGGTTTTTCGCCTGCGATCACTTCGACCTGCTGCCCGATATGATGTGCGTCGCCAAGGCGATGGCCGGCGGCGTCCCGATCGGCGCCACCTTGCTGAATGCAGATATCCACGTCGGGCCTGGGCTGCACGGCACTACCTTCGGCGGCAATCCGCTGGCATGCGCCGCGGCGCTGGCCGCGATCGATGTCTACCAGTCGGAAAACCTGGCGCAGCGCGCCGCCGAGCTGGGCGACTACTTCGAACAACGCCTCAACGTTTCCGATTTATCGCAGGTGCGCGCGTTGCGCCGCCTGGGCCTGATGATCGGCATCGAGCTCAAGCACAAGGTTCAGGACAAGCTGGCGCAGCTGCTGGAGCGTCGCATCATCGCGCTACCGGCGGGGCCGAACGTAATCCGCTTGCTGCCGCCGCTGGTGGTCGAAAAAGAGCAGATCGACACGGTAACCGCGGCGCTGCGTGAACTGCTGGCCTGATCGCCGCGTTCGTCGTTGACAACCCGGGCGCCGGTGAAGCTT
>JAOTUD010000174.1 GCA_029864065.1 Gammaproteobacteria bacterium
ATTGACGTGGCTACCGCGGTCACCCTGGTTCGGCCAGAACACGCCGAGGCTCTCGGCGACCTTCCGGTCTTCGGCCTTGCCGCTGGTTGCGAGCCGCGCGAAGTAGTAGGTATTCGCGATCGCGATATCGCATAATCCGGCGGCGGCGGCGCGCAGCTGATCGGTGTCTCCACCCGCCGGCTTGCGCGCGAGGTTGGCGACAAGCCCCCTGGCCCAGGCCTCGGTGGCCTCGACACCACGCGCCTCGATCATCGACGCGACCAGCGACTGGTTGTAGATATTATCGGACGAGCGAATGCATATTCTTTTTTTCCAACGCGGCTCTGCCAGCGCCTCGTAAGTTGACAGCTCGGCTGGATCGACCCTGTCCTTAACGTAAAAAATGATCCGCGCGCGCTGCGATAAACCGAACCAGTAGTTTTCACTATCGCGAAGATTTTGCGGGATTCGCGCGCTCAGCACCGCGTCCTCTATCGGCTGTAGCACCCCCGCCTCCTTGGCGCGCTGTAGCCGACCCGCGTCGGTGGTAATAAAGACGTCGGCCGGCGTCGAGCGGCCCTCGGACTCGAGACGCTTCAGCAATGCGTCTTCCTTGCCGGTAATCAGGTTGAACCCGATTCCGCTGGTGGCTTCGAATTTTTTCAACAGGGGCAGTATCAGGGCTTCCTTGCGCGCCGAGTAGACATTGACTTCCTGCGCCTGAACGGCGCTTTGTCCCACGGACACAGACAGGCAAAGGGCGATTAACATCATCGGTTTCAAACCAGTAAAGCGGCGGTACATTTGCGCGGGTCTCCAGTATTTACAGGGGTTGGTAGCGAATTATCGGTAGTATCTTAATGCGAATCTAAATAGTAATCATTCTCATTTAAAATTTCAACAATTAATATTGCAGCTGGCCCGGGGCGCCCATC
Source organism: Gammaproteobacteria bacterium (assembly GCA_029864065.1). Lineage (GTDB taxonomy): Bacteria > Pseudomonadota > Gammaproteobacteria. The sequence continues at coordinate 915 of JAOTUD010000174.1, forward strand.
GAGGGCCTGAAATCAAGTCTAAACCGGCTTGTTGCCCGGCACCGCGATCGTCACTTATCATGCGCCTGCGGATTAGCGAAAGGATTGGCCCATGAGCTTCGGAATAACCAAAACGATCCCGGCAAGAGCCGGCGTCAAAACGCTGGACTCCCTTTACGACGGCAGCCGCAACGAATACGAGTTTCACATGGCAGGCGTCGAGCCGAAGCGGCTGAAGCCCGGAGACTACGTATACACGATCTTCAACGACGAGCTGCACGGCCGTCTCAGGATCAGGGAATTCATTACCGGCGCCTCCAACCCCGATTCGGGCAAACCCCGCATCCTGATCATCGTCGACGCGCCTGGCGAGCGGCTGCAGACTCCGGTGCCCAAAAAAGGCCATCGCGGCACCCGTTACAGCGACGGCGAGGACTGGCCGGGCTAGCCCGCATGGCAGGAATAATGAAGTGCTCCCTTTGCAAGGTATTCATAACGGCATGCTAAATGAAATAACCGAACCGGACCGCGCCCGTTTCGAAACCGACGGTTTTCTCGTCGTCGAGCAACTGATCGAAACCGCAACTCTGCCGCTACTGCACCGCGCGTTCGACGATTTGTTTCGCGGCAGGTTCGAAACCGGGGTTCGACCCGACGAGGTCAACTGGCAGCAGGAGACCGGCGATCCGAGCCTGACCCGGCAAATCTGTAACGGCTGGAAAGCCAACCTCGACGTCGCGCGCATGGTGCTCGACGAGCGACTGGGGCGCATGATCGGCGAACTGGCCGGCTGGCCCGGGGTACGCATCATGATCGACAATGTCATCTGCAAGCCGCCCGGCGCCAAATCGCTGGGATTCCATCAGGATAGCGCCTACCTGGCCTGGTTCACGCCATCCGACCTGCTGACCTGCTGGATCGCGCTGGACGACACCCACGCCGACGGCGGCACGATCGAGTTCGTGCGTGCCTCCCACCGCTGGCGGCCAAGCGCACCCGAGGGCGAATTTCATGCGCCGCGGGACTACCGCCAACCGATGCGCAACGCGGCAACACGCGAGGGTGTCGAACCAGAAATCTGTTTCGTCGAAGTCGAAGCGGGGGGAGGCTCGTTTCATCATGGCTGGATCTGGCATGGCTCCGGCGCAAACGCCGGTTCCACGCCGCGCCGCTCGCTGGTTCTGCACGCAATGCGCAGCGACGTCGAGTACGATCCCGATCACTTCGACCAGGGCATCGGCCCGATTTACAGCCGCTACAAGCGCCTCGGCGACAACCGGCTCGACGAAAACTATTTCCCGATCCTGTGGCGTAAAGACGGTTACCGGACGCCGCAACTCGAGACTTACCTGAACCGGTAGCGCCATGACCACCCCGAACATGGACCCGGACCAGCTTACCCTGATCTGCGTCGATATCGACGCGGTGGTCGGCGTCGAACCGGCGTTCGGGGGTCTGTCCTCCGATCCCGAACTGAAAATCGCATGCAAGGTCGCGACCGCTAATCGCTGGGGCGCGGCGATGCGGTCCGCCGCGACAGCGCTCAAAACCATGTCGATGGCGCCATCGTCGAAGTTATTCGCGAAGGTGAGCTGCGCAACAACTGGCAACAGTGGCTGGTATCGATCGAGTATCCCGACATCGACGAACTTTGCGCATAGCACGCCATGTTGCGACAACTGATACAACGCCTGGCACCGGGCCTGATGACTCGCATCGAAACCGAATCGCGTAACTGGATGATGCAATGCCCGTCCTGCGGCAAGAGACCTCGGTCCGGGATAGCGGCGGCATGCGTTACAAGGGTTACGGGGCCGTGTACCGGCTCGGCCGCTGCCGCGGCTGTCGCAAAACCGGCATGCTGCGAGTCTATCGACGCGGCCGGTCCGACGCCCGTTAATTGCGCGGCTTACGCGCACAAATAATGTTAGTATCGCGCTAACATCAATATCAATCTCGAGCTATGGCCGATAACTCCAACCAGGCCCTGCAAGCGCTTGCCGATACCCGCTTCACGACCTACTGGCTCGACAGCCTCGAAGCGGTCGACGACGAACCCTATCTGGACCACGATCTTGCCTGCGATTTGCTGATCGTCGGCGGCGGATTTTGCGGGTTATGGGCAGCGATACAGGCAAAGGAGCAGAGCCCCAATCGCGATGTCGTGCTGATCGAGGCCAACAGCGTGGCCAACGGCGCCAGCGGGCGTCCGGCAGCGATCATGTCGACCTCGGTGATGCACGGCATCGATAATACCGAGCGTATATTCCCCGACGAAGTCGCCGAGCTGGAACGACTCGGCCGCGAAAACATGGATGGTTTCAAACAGGCCATCGAAGATTACCAGATCGACTGCGACATCGAATGGGGCGGCGAAATGAAGGTCGCGGTCGGCGCTGCCGGCCTGCCAACCGTCGAGAAAGACTACCAGCTTTATCTCAAGTACGGACATGACGCGATCAGGCTCGACAAGGCCGGCGTACAGGCGGAAATAAAATCACCGATCTTCCACGGCGGCGCCTGGTCCAGGCAGCGCGGCGGCACCGTGCACCCGGGAAAACTGGTGCGCGGAATGAAACGGGCGGCGCTGGCGCTCGGCGTAAAGGTTTTCGAAAACACGCCGCTGCAGTCCAACCGCAAAAAAGCCTCGAGAATTCTGGTGGAGACGCCGCGCGCGACGATCATGGCGCGCAAGGTGCTGCTCGCGACCAACGCCTGGGCCGCCGGCCATCGCCACATCAGCCGGCGCGTCGCGGCGATTCGTGATCGTATCGTCGTTACCGAACCGCTCAGCGACGAGCAGATGCTAAAGATTGGCTGGCAACACCGACAGGGAATCTACGATACCCGCACCCAACTCAACTACATGCGTCTGACCGCCGATAACCGCATCCTGTTCGGCGGCCGGCTCGGATACTTCTTCGGCAACAACACCGATCCGGCGCACGACAGGACCCCGCAGCCCTACATCCGCCTGGTCCAGTCCTTTTATCGCACCTTTCCGCAGCTCGCCGATGAAATCAGGTTTTCGCATGCCTGGAGCGGGCCCATCGCCCTGACCACCCGCATGGCGGTGCATTACCAGAAGTATCATGACGGTGACATGGTTTACGCCGGCGGCTACTCGGGCTTTGGCGTTACCGCAACGCGTTTCGGCGCGCGAGTTGGCCTCGCGATTCTCGATCAGCGCGACATCCCGGAAACCCACATGCAGTTCGCGCAGACCCTGCCCAATTACATTCCGCCCGAACCGTTCCGCTGGATAGGCGCGCAACTCACGATGTACGCGCTGGACACCCTTGACGAGAAAGGCGGCTGGCGTAAGCACTGGGTATCGATGGTGCAGAAAATGGGCTTTCCGATCACGCTTTGAGCGGCGTCAATAGTGTCGAGACGCGAATCCGAAATGCAGCGCGGGCTGCAAAGACCTGGCCGTTATTCCTTGCAGGGCCATTTATCAGGCACCCAGCGACCCTCCGGCAGGCGGGTATGCAGATCGCCGCAGGATATGTCGATTTGCTGCTGTGACAGATTCGTCGTGTTGCGCAGATCTACCCCCTCGAAGTGGGTAAGGTAGGTATAGGCGTCTTTAAAATTGACACCCTCCAGGCGCGTCTTTATGAACCTGGCCCTGGACAGGTTAGAATGATAGAAATCGACATCCCGAATTGTCGCCCCGGAAAAGTCGATGCGCCCCAGTTCGGATCTAGACCAGTCGGAACTCACGATCTGGGCGCTTTTGAAGCTCGCACGCAAAAACTCGGACTTGGTCAGGTTCGAGTTGCGCACTACGGCCGAGTCGAAAATGGCTCGATAACCCACCGCCTTCGTCAGATTGGTGTTTACGAAGCGACCGTTCTTGGCGCTGACCCGGGTCATGTCGGCCTTGACCAGGCTGGCGTTGGTGAAATCGCTATTGTCGAACATGCTTAGCGACAGATCGGAGTCGTCGAAGCGGCTGCCGCTGAAATCGGTTTCGTGGAGCATCTTGCTGGTTTTCCTGCATCCGGACCAGTCCATGCCGGAGGTACGCCTGTCGTCGCATTCGGCATGAACGGACTGTATCGGCAGCGCCAGCGCGATAAGGAGCGCCGACACCGTATTATACTTAATCAATTTTCTATTCATTGCATCAAACAAATCGTATATCTGCCTCGGACTATAGCACCGGCAATTAATTCCATGAAACCGCTTGTGTATTTTAATCATTCAAGGGCTCTACCACGGCATTCTTCTGCTGCCGCAGCACTTCCACCACGCCGGCCGAAATAATCAGCAGGGCCCCGCCAAGTTCACGCAGGCCGAACTGTTCATCGGTCAGCGCGGCGGCGGATGCCACGCCGACGACGACTTCCACCATCAACAACATGCCGACGCGCCCCGGGCTCAGCACCGTTGCGGGCCAGATCGTCAGGTAGGTAATCGGCAACATCAGTATCGCCACCAGCGCGATCCAGTACCAGCCCCTGGCGAGGTCCTCGATTGCCGGCATGCCCGCGAGGCTGCCCTGCTGCCAGAGGACCAGCAGCAGCGACATCACGAGCGCGAAAAATACGAACATGGTTACCTTCTCGATTATAAACCTGGCGCCATCCTGGAACAGCCTGACCGAGGCCACCGACCAGCATAGCCCCGACACCAGCGCAAACCAGTCGCCGGTATTGCGCGGAATCGGCAAGCCGCTCTCGACCACGAGCACGACGTAGAGCCCGCAAAACGCGAGCAGTAACGCGAGCGCCCGGTTGCCGGTCAAGCGCTCTTTCAGCACCAGTATCCCGAGCAGCGTGCTCCACAGCGGGCTCATGTAAAACAGCAGAATCGCGCGCACCACGTCGGTCAGATTGAGGCTGGCGATGTAAAGCGAGAAGGCGCAGCCGGTCAACAGCCCTGGCACCAGGGTATGCTGCCAGTGCGCCGCGAAATCTCGCAGTCGCAACAACACCAGGGGCAGGAAAAGTATCACGCTGAAACCGAAAATGACCGGCCCGGTCCAGAAGGTGTGCACGCCGGCCTGCTCGATGCCGCGCACCGGTATCCAGTAAAGCCCCCACAACGCGGCGCCGAACGCGATAGCGACGCTCGGCAGCAGGTCGCTACGCGGCGAATGCACCGACAGCCCTCCCTGCATATTCGGCCGAACCGGTTCCGGGCCGTCCGCTTCCCGAGCGTTGATGCAAACACCGGTCATGCCGCCAGGCGCGAATACCGATCCCGAATCCCTGGTGTCGTTTTCTCTTTTTCATTGCACCAGCGCTAGCCCGCCACGGCAGCGCTGATACTGGCGAACGCCTGCTGGTTGATCCCGTCGAGCTCCGGCCTGAGCGGTTCGTCCTGCGCCGACAGCTTGACGATGGTCACCTCGGTGACCGGGTCGATGTATATCCACTGGCTGTGAATGCCGATCGCCAGCATGGCCTGGTGCTCGTTGCCGGTCTGGTACCACTTGTTGCGATAGCGCCCGTCGGGGAATTCCTTGGACGACTCACCGCGCCGCCAGGCTTCTCGGTCGCCGCCCTGGCTGCAGTCGTCGATCCA
>JAOTUD010000175.1 GCA_029864065.1 Gammaproteobacteria bacterium
GTATTGCTGCTGTTCGCGGCAACCGGAATCGTGACCATCCTCGGTCTCGTGCAAAAGGTTTCGATCGACAGGAAATACCTGAACGCGCTGTTCGCCGCGCTCGTTCTCGAGCTGGTTGCGGCGGTGCTTTACCTGTTTTCCAACACCAATTTCTTTGGCCCGCAGTCGGACGACGACGTGCTCGTGGTGCCGCGTTCGGAATTACCCACGGCGCAGCGCGACCTGTCCACGAGGGAAATCGTCGCGTCTTTGAATGCCGTTGCGGCGAACCGCAACGCGCTCGCGCAAATGGAGCGTGAACTCGAATCGCTGAAAGACACGATGGCCGTGCAGGTTCCGCCCTACGACGACGTTACCCTCGCGCTCGATGCGAGGATTCGCGAAATCGCCGGGCTGCGGGGCAGTCTCGAGGCGCTGCGCGCCGAGCGGGCCGGATTCCAGAAAATGCGCAAGAACTTCCTGGTGCGCATGGCGGATTTGAACGCGAGGATCTCCGAGCTCGGCGGCACCGTCAATTTCAACTGGCAGCCGGGGGAAAAGCGCGAGATTGCGGCGATGTTGCAGTCAGCATTCAAGCAGATCGGGTTCATGCCCGACGACGAACAGCCCGGCGATGACCCGGGCCGGGCATTGCGCTTGCTGGTCGACTACCAGCGAGCGAAGAATTTCGGCACCACCGGCTTTCTCACCAGCCAGGTGGTCGCGTTGATCATCCTCGATTACCTGTCACCGGTTTCGTCGAACGGGAGCGGCTACGCCAATAGCAGCAATACCGAGCGCTAGGCGCTATTCGGCTGCGCTCGCCGCCCTGGCGAAATTGCCGAGCGCCGTGGCCACCTTGTCCAGCACCGCGTCGCAGCCCCGGGTATCGTGGCGCAGCGCAAGGAATTGAGGGTCGTTGTAGGAAAACCAGACCTGGCCGGCCGGGTCCTCCCAGATCAGCGCTTTTTGCGGTAAATCGATGGCGATGCTGTGGCTGCATTGCATCAGCGGTGTGCCGACTTTCGGGTTGCCGAAAATTACCAGTTCGGTCGGTCGTAATTCCTTGCCGATGCTGGCCGCGCCGGCGGCGTGGTCGATGCGGATAAATACTTTCATACCCTTGCTCGCGAGGATCTTTTCGAGGCGGTCGGCGGTGGCCGCGACCGAGTGGGCGCTTTTAACGCTGATCATGCCTTCGCCGGCGGCGAGGGCAGGGCCGATCAGGCCGGCAAGCGCGAGCGCCAGGATAAATTTACGCATTGTTGTGTCCTCCGTGGTCAGAACAGGTCGGATGTGCCCTGCATTATCCGGGTAACACGTTTCGAAGCAATCCCGGCGGCCCCGGAACTCATTCGATATACACCGTTCCGCCGAGGGTGAATACCGTGATAAACGAGCCGCCGGGGATGAAATCGTCGCCCAGTTCGTTGAGGCGCTCGAACTCGAAGCGAAAATCGTACTTGTCGTCGAACAGGAAAGCGAATCCCGCGCCGTAGGTAAAATCGGCACCGTCATCCTGGCTGGTGGTGACGGTGGTGTCGAGGCGCTTGTACTTGGTGTCCCACAGCATGTAGCCGGCCTTGCCGTAGAAGTAACCCGGGCCGACCGGGATGATGCCGTGTATCGACAGGTTTACACCTTCGGATTCGGCGGTCGTGGAAAAGGTCGGTTTGTCGTCGCGTATTTTGCCGAGGTCCTGGAACGAAATCTCTACGCCCAAATTTTCATGGAGGCGTTTACCGGCGTACATCTTGAACGAGGTGTCGCCGCCGTCGCAGTTGTAACCATAGTAGTCGCAGTCTTCGTCGGACCCCGGAAACCCGAGCCCGAAGCCGAAGTAGAGCGGGTTGTCATCCTGTTGTACTGCCTGTGCAGCTGGCATCAGCAATAGCAGGACGCCGGTCAGAATACCGGCACTGGTCTTTGCGTTCATTTCACTATCCTCGAATACAACTTCGACAATCTGCAGTTGAATTACGGTTTATGCAAGCCGTTATTGCAAGGTGCAAATATTCAAGCCTCATGGTTACGTTAATCGGAACTTTTAGCGTCGGTTTTCGCTTTAAGTTCTATTTTCGCCCATGGTTTGTTCCGTTTGGGTGACGAGAATCAACAAGTAAGGGAATAAACGACTGGTTGTTGTCAGTGGCGGTAGCGTTCGACGAAACGGCGCAGTATTTCCCGTGCGTAGGGCGTGTCGTGCCGGTTGACCGCGACGATCAACTCGTCCGCTTCTTCCGGCGGGAAATAGCCGTGGTGCTTGTAGGCGTGGATCCTGACGGTAAAGCCCTCGCCGTCGCCCTCGGGATGAAACTGCGTCGCGTAGACGTTTTCTCCGACGCGAAACATTTGCACCGGGCAGGCGTCGCCGGTCAACAGGAGTTGCGCGCCTGCCGGAACCGCGTCGCAGGCTTCCTTGTGCCCGCACAGCACGTCGATCTGCGCGGGAAAATCCGCGAGCAGCGGATCCTGCCGGCCGGCGTCGGTCAGCCGGACCCTGGCGCCCCCGACCGGTTCGGCGTATTTACGTGAAATCGGGGTATCGAGGTACGATCCGAGCAAACCGCAGCCCGAACAGGCGCCCAGGAACGGGAAGTCCCCGTCGACGATGTCATCGAAAAGCTCCCTGAAATCGGCCTCGATCCTGAGCTGGATCTCGCTCTTCTGGTCTTGCGGCGTGCTGATGTCGAACGGGCTGCCGCCGACGATGACGCCGGCGTAGTCATCGAGCGAGAGCCCGGGAATCCCGCTCTTTTCGATACGGACGCGCCGGGTCTCGCTGGCGTCGAGGCCGCCGTATTTCAGGATCGCCTCGAATTCGTTGTTCGACGTGTCGTCTTCCGGGCGCAACTGCAATATCAGGAATGGCTTGGCAACATTCATCGGGTTATCCGGCTCGATCCGGGCTGGTTTGAGCAGCCTGTATTAGAACAGGATTCGACCCCGATGTGGAAGCGGCAACGGGTAATTACACCATCGATGTGCAATTCCGAGACGCGCTTGTAGCCTGCGGCAACAATCGTTGAACGCGTCTTTCTGTCGGCTGTGCGTGTAGCGGCGCATCGATAAGGTTCGGGCGCGTTGCGGGCCCTAGGCGAGGTTGTGGCGGACCTTGATGAAACTCGGCTCGTCGTGCAGCCACCGATCGAGCACGTCGGCGAGCTCGTGCTTGCGGTAGGGCTTGGTGATCACCTCGTCCATGCCGCACAGGTGGCATCTCTCACGGTCCTTTTCCGACGCGTTGGCGGTCAACGCGATGATCGGGATCCTGCCGTTGCCGGCTTCTTCTTCGCGCATCTTCATCGTGGCGTCGTAGCCGTCCAGGTTGGGCATCAGGCAATCCATCAGGATCAGGTCGTAATGCTTGTCGCGCCAAAGCTTCAATGCCTCGAGGCCGTCTTCGGCGATATCGGCCTGGTAGCCCATCTTCGACAGCAGCAGCGACGCGAATTTCTGGTTGGCGAGGTTGTCCTCGACCAGCAGGATGGTGCCCCGCGTCGCCTGCGACAGCGTGAAATCGGTGGCATCCTCGTCGAACTGGCTCACGGTCGACTCGTCGCTGTTCTGTTGCATCGAGGTATTGAGTGCGTAGTACAGCTGGTGATTGGTAAAAGGCTTTTGCATGATCGTGGTGTGGCCATGCAGGTTGCGGGTCTGCTTGCGGAACCTGCCTGAATCCTCGTCGCCGTTGCCCAGCAACAGCCACGAGACCGGCTGGCTCAACGAACCGTCGCTGAATTCCCGCCAGTTCTGCCGCGAGTCGAGAATCGCCTCCTGGCTGACGATGACGATTTGCGGTGCGCCGCCGTGTTCCTGGCTCACCTGTAACCGCGCCTTGATTTCGCGGGCGCTCCACACCACCGCGGCCTCGACGTCGATCCTGGCGAGCCGGTCGATGATCAGGTCGCGATATATCTCGTTCGGCTCCATCAGCATGACGTGTCTTATCGCCGTGTTCGGCGCCGGTATTTCATCGGCCTGGTCGGCGAGCTTGAGCTGGAAATCCACCGAAAACACCGAACCCTTGTCAGGCGCCGAGTCGACTTCGATGTGGCCGCCCATCAGCGTCACCAGTTCGCGCGTGATCGTCAAGCCGAGACCGGTGCCGCCGTACTTGCGCGTGGTCGAGCTGTCGGCCTGGGTAAACGAACGGAACAGGGTCTGTATCTTGTGCGGTTCGATGCCGATACCCGTATCCTCGACGTGAATCGCGATATTCGCGTCGCGTCGATCGTCGACCTCGACCGAAATCGACAACTGGATGAATCCCTGCTCGGTAAACTTGACGGCGTTGCCGATCAGGTTGAAGAAAATCTGACGGATGCGCGCCGGATCGCCGACGAAATTGCGCGGTAGATCCGGCGCGTAATCGAGAATTATCTGCAGCTTGCTGCTCTGGCAGCGCGGCGCCAGCAATGCCATGACGTCATAGGCGGACTGTTCGAGGTTGAACGGTATCCGCTCGAGCCCTACCTTGCCGGCCTCCAGCCTCGAAAAATCGAGAATGTCGTTGATGATCGTCAGCAGCGATTCGCTGGAATCGACGATGATCTTGACGTATTCCTTTTGCTTGCTGTTCAGGTTGGTGCCGGACAGTAGTTCGCTCATACCGAGCACGCCGTTCATCGGGGTGCGCAGTTCGTGGGTCATCGTGGCGAGAAACTGGCTCTTGGCCTCGTTTGCCGATTCGGCCTTCTTGCGCGCGGAATCGAACTGCTGCCGCGTCGACCTGAGCTCGGAGACCATGTCCTGCAATTTCGTTATCGCATCCCGGATCTTGTTTTCCAGCGGCTTGAAAATAACGAAGACTTCGACAAGCAGCAGGAGCAGGGTGCCGAACCAGATCAGCTGCTCGAGGTTTTCGATGCGGAATATCGCGTTGCGGCTGATTCTCTCGTATTCCTCGACCGCGGCATCCAGCATCGGTTCGAGCACATAGGGTCCGTAGGTGGTCAGGTAGACGTATTCGTAGGAATCGGTGCCGAGGGAACCGAATTTGCTGCGGTAAATCTCGCCGGCGATACCGAGGTAGCGTTCGATGGCCGCATCGAGCCCGACCGACTCGTCGAAGTAGAGCGAGCGCAGGGTCTCGTTGGTAACAAAGGGGATTCCTTTTTCGGGCGAGCCGTGCATCAGCAGCACGTGCGCCTTTTTCATTTTCTCGATGCTGCGACCCACCTGGGATTTCGCCGTGGCAAAATTGGCCTCGTCGTCGGTTGTCGCCATCAGCAGGCTGAAATAGGCGATCCGGTTCGCCAGGCCGGACTGGTGCCCCGCCAGGTTGATCAGCTCGGCGAAGTTGCGCTGCTCCGAGATCACCCGGTGCATCGCCAGGTAAGATCCTGTCACCAGCAGCGCAATCAGGCCAAGTGCGAGGATATACCTGATTCTGATCTGCCTGACCGCTTTTACGTATTCCATGACTTACCGAAAATAAATAAGGATTCGAAGCCTGGCACGATTCCCAGAGACACCAGGTTTACCTGTGGGTTATCGGCCGTCTGCGGGATTTATTTACCGCGATTTTTGACAATTTTCGAACCTGGGCGGCATTTGCAAAAAGACGCCGTGCAATCATTCTGCTAAGGTGCGTGGCGTTGTTGACAGAGGGTATCGAGATAGCGATTCATCCCGCCTTCGGGCGCACCGAAAAAGAGCACTCCAACCGCCAGGACTGGCAGAATATCCGCGCCATGCTGCCCTATATCTGGGAATACCGGGGACGGGTCGTATTCGCGCTCCTGTGCCTGGTGGTTTCCAAGCTGGCGATGGTCGGGGTGCCGGTAGTGCTCAAGTATATCGTCGATACCCTGGACGCCGACCAGGAGCAGGCAATCGCGCTGCCGATCCTGCTGCTGGTCGCCTACGGGGTATTGCGTTTTATCAACTCCGGGTTCAACGAACTCAGGGACGCGATTTTCGCGCGCGTGCGTTTCCACGCGATGAACAGTCTGTCGGTATCGGTGCTGAATCACCTGCACAATCTGTCGTTGCGCTATCATCTGGAGCGCAACACCGGCGCGATCTCGCGTGACATGGAGCGCGGCGCGCAGAGCATCAGCTCGATCCTGAATTACCTGGTGTTCAACATCGTGCCGACTGCGGCCGAGTTTGCCCTCGTCGGGATAATCCTGTTCAGCCAGTACGACAGCCTGTTCGCCGGCATCATTTTCTTTACCGTCATGTTCTATATCGGTTTCACGCTGATGGTGACCGAGTGGCGCATGCACTTCCGCCACGAAATGAACGCGCTCGACTCGACCGCGAACGGGCGCGCGATGGACAGCCTGATGAACTACGAAACGGTCAAGTATTTCAACAACGACAAGCATGAAATCACGCGCTACCGCGACACCATGCTGCAGTGGGAGGAGGCCGCGGTCAAGAGCCAGGGTACGATGTCGATGCTGAACTTCGGCCAGGCCGCGATCATCGCG
>JAOTUD010000176.1 GCA_029864065.1 Gammaproteobacteria bacterium
CGGTCCACAGGCAGGGGCAAGCAATTAACCCGCACGGATGCAGATATAACGAGACAGCTTTTACCTGGTCAGCTTTTCTCTCCTCGAGATAATCACATTGCTCTGGTTCGAATTGCCAGAGTTTTTTTTGCGCCGCGATCGGGAACCGTCTAATCGGGGACAGACCACGTTTTTCGACGCAAATCATACTTTGCAGCAGGACACTATTCAGCGAAAAACCTGGTCTGTCCCCTGGCCCTCTAATCCGTCAGCCGCTAGATATCGCCGAAGTCGAAAAGACCACGGTCGAGCAGGTGCGAGGGTGTCACCTGGCACATCGATTTCAGTATGTTGTCGACGCGTCCCGGGTGCGATTTGTCCCACTGTTGCAGCATCGCCTTTATCGCCTGGCGCTGCAGGTTTGGTTGCGATCCGCACAGGTTGCACGGGATAATCGGAAACTTTCGCAAGTCAGCGAACTGCTTGATCAGGGCTTCGCGCACGTAGGCCAGCGGTCGAATGACGATATTACGCCCGTCGTCGCTGCGCAGCTTCGCCGGCATCGCCTTTAGCCGGCTGTTGTAAAACAGGTTCAGAAACAGGGTTTCGACGATATCGTCGGCATGGTGCCCGAGCGCGATTTTGCTGGCGCCGATTTCGCCGGCGACCCGGTATAAAACCCCGCGACGCAACCTGGAGCACAGCGCACAGGTCGTCTTTCCTTGCGGGACCAGGCGCTTGACAACGCCGTAGGTATCCTCCTCGACGATGTGGTACTCGATTCCGAGCGCATCCAGGTAATCGGGCAGCACCCGCACGGGGAACCCGGGCTGTTTCTGATCGAGGTTGACCGCAACCAGTTCGAAATCGATCGGCGCGGCTTTTTGCAGATGTAGCAAGATATCGAGCATGGTATAGCTGTCGGCGCCACCGGAAAGACAGACCATGATCCGGTCCCCGGCCTCGATCATGTCGAAATCACTGACCGCGCGACCGACGCCGCTGCGTATCCTGCGCTCGATTTTCGCAAGATTCGGCGCTTCCAGCGCACTTGCATCGACCGTGGGATAGCCGCTTTGCATCGCGTTACTTTCTCCAGAAAGCCGGCGTGAACAATACCAGCAGCGTGAAAATTTCGAGGCGTCCGAGCAGCATTGCGATGCACAGTATCCATTTGGCGGTGTCGTTGATCGACGCGAAATTTCTGCCGACGTCGCCAAGGCCCGGGCCCAGATTATTAAGGCAGGCGGCGACCGCCGAAAACGCGGTGACCTGGTTGAGGCCGGTCGCCATCAGCAGCAAAATCAGCAATGCCGAAATCGCGAAATAAGCCGCGAAGAAGCCCCACACCGCCTCGATCACCTTTTCCGGCATCGGTTTCCTGCCGATCTTGACGGCGAACTGCGCGCTCGGGTGCACCAGCCGCCGCAGTTCCCGCACCCCCTGCTTGACCAGCAACAGGATCCGAATGACCTTGATGCCGCCGCCGGTCGAACCCGAGCAGCCGCCGATGAAGCTGACATAGAGCAGCAGCACCGGCAGGAAACCCGGCCAGCTGTAATACTCGGCGGTGGTAAAGCCGGTGGTGGTGCCGATCGACACCACCTGGAACAGGCCCTCGATGATCGATTCGGCGGTCGATTCGAAGGTGTGCTTCAACTGCAGGTAGCCGACGGTGATAATGCTGACGACGCATAGCACCAGCATATAGGTGCGAAACTCGGCGTCGCGACGGTATGGTTTCAGCGACAGGTTGCGAAAAGCGGTGAAGTGAATCGCGAAATTGATCCCCGACAGCAGCATGAACACGATCGCGATAAACTGGATCGCGGTGCTGTCAAAATACCCGATACTGGCGTCATGCGTCGAAAAGCCGCCGATGGCGACGGTCGAAAACGAGTGCGACATGGCGTCGAAAAACGACATACCCGCGGCCCAGTAGGCGAGGCAGCAGGCGACCGTCAAGCCGAGATAGATATACCACAATGCCTTGGCGGTCTCGGTAATACGCGGGGTCAGCTTGGTATCCTTTACCGGGCCCGGGGTTTCGGCGCGAAACAGCTGCATGCCGCCGACGCCGAGCATCGGCAAAACCGCGACGGCCAGCACGATGATGCCCATCCCGCCCAGCCACTGCAATTCCTGGCGATAAAGCTGCAGCGAATGCGGTAATGCGTCGATGCCGACAATCACCGTCGCGCCGGTCGTGGTTATCCCGGAAATGGATTCGAACACCGCATCGGTCACCGATATATCGTAAATCCCGGAGAGATAAATCGGCAGCCCGCCGGCCACCCCGAGCACGGTCCAGAACAATACCACCACGAGGAAGCCATCGCGCAGGCGCAACTCGTTGCGATGTTTGCGTACCGGCAGGTAAAGCGCGAAACCCGCGACCAGCGTCAGCAGGAAGGCCTCGACGAACGGTAGCACCGCGCCGTCGTCGTAGATCAATCCGGTCGCGATCGGCGGCAGCAGGGTGCTGCTGGACAGCAGCATCAATAATCCCAGAATGCGCAGTATTACCAGTGGTTGCATGGGTAAAGGCCGACCGATTCCTAGAAGTAGGTAATGCCGACCTGGAACAGCTTTTCGACTTCGGCGATCCGCTTCTTGTCGGTCAGAAACAGTATCACGTGGTCTTCGGATTCGATGACCGTGTCATGATGCGCGATCAGCACGTCGTCGCCGCGCACGATCGCGCTGATGCGGGTGCCCTCGGGCAATTTTATCTCCTCGATGCTGCGACCGACGACCCTGGAAGAGCTCTTGTCGCCATGCGCGATTGCCTCGATCGCCTCTGCCGAACCGCGCCGCAACGCATGCACCGCGACCACGTCGCCGCGACGGATATGCGCCAGCAACGCGCCGATGGTTACCTGGTGCGGCGAAATCGCGATGTCTATCAATCCGCTCTCGACCAGGTCGACATAGGCCGGGCGGTTGATCAGCGACATGACCTTTTTCGCACCCATGCGCTTGGCCAGCATCGACGACAGGATATTGGCCTCGTCGTCGTTGGTCAGCGCGCAGAATACGTCCATGGACTCGATGTTCTCCTCAAGCAGCAGGTCCGGATTGGCGGCGTCGCCGAGCAGGACGATGGTCGAATCGAGCATTGCCGACAGTTCGCGCGCGCGCGGCGGATGGGCCTCGATTACCTTGACCTGGTAATCGCCCTCCATCATCGCCGCAAGCTGTCCGCCGATATTGCCGCCGCCGGCGAGCATGACGCGCTTGTTCGGCTTGTCAAGCTTGCGCATCTCGGAAATGACGGTGGGAATATGTTCGCGCGCCGCGAGAAAGAAAACCTCGTCGCCTGCTTCGATGATGCAATCGGCGGAAGGCTGTATCGGCTTGCCTTCGCGAAATATCGCGGCCACGCGCATGTCCACACCCGGGACATGCTGGTTCATCGTACGCAGTTCATGCCCTACCAGCAAACCGTCGTGATATGCCTTGACGGCAACCAGCTGCGCCCTGCCCTGGGCGAAATCGAGCACCTGCAGCGCGCTGGGGTGCTCGATCAAATGGTAAATGTACTCGGTGACCAGCGACTCCGGGCTGATCATGACATCGACCGGAATCGAGTTCTCGGCGAAAAGCCCTGGCCTGCGCAGGTATTCGGGCGAGCGTATGCGCGCGATCTTGGTCGGCGTATGGAATATGGACGACGCCACCTGGCAGGCGATCATGTTTATTTCATCGCTGTTGGTCAGCGCGATCATCATGTCCGCGTCGTCGGCCCCGGCATCTTCGAGCAATCCCGGGTAAGAGCCGTTGCCGCAGATCGTGCGCAGATCGAGCCGATCCTGCAGCTCGGATAGAATCTGCTGGTTGGTATCGATGACGGTGATTTCGTTGCTCTCTTCCTTGGCGAGCTCTGTCGCGACCGTTGAGCCTACCTGCCCGGCGCCTAGTATAATAATGTTCATCGCATGTTATTGTTTTTTGGTCTGCAACCCCAGTGATTTCAATTTTCGGTACAGGTGCGTACGTTCCTGGCCGACCCGGCGCGCCAACTCGGTCATGTTGTTACCGCTGAGTGCGAGATGCCGCGACAGGTACTCGCGTTCGAATGCTTCCCTGGCTTCCCTGAGATCGAGGTCCATGTCGATCGTAATCTGTAATTTGTTGCCCGCGTCGGCCTCGAAATTCGCGTCGAGCGCGCCCAGGGTATGCTCGATTTCATCCAGGTCTATTTCCTCGGTGTCGCTGTTCGTCAATATGGTCCTGATAAACTTTTTGAGCTGGTCGATATCGTCAGTCCAGCGATGGTTACGCAACAGGTTTTGCGCGGCAACATTGAAATGGCGGTAGGGTAGCTGTTCGTGGTCGCTAATCCAGTTCGCATAGTATTCCAGCAGTTCCGGTATATCCTCGATATGCTCTTCCAGCGACGGAATCTTGATCGCGTCCTGAAACATCCCGGCAAGTCGCGGATCGATCTCGGGCTTATTCCTGAGCTCGTCGTAGCCGTAGCTGCTGGAAACAATGACGCGGTGCTTCGAATCGCGATTGGCCACCAGGATGGCATCGTGCAGCGCTGACTGCTGCGCGCGGTCGAGGTCGGCAATTTCCTCGACGAAGAGATTGCGTCGCAACGGGATCAGCCGTCGAAAACTCTGCGACCCGTCGAATATATCCATGCCCCCGGCAGACTCGCTCAGATAGTCGGCCCAGATACGCCGACCGCTGCCGTGCGGGCCGTTGAGGAACACCGCGTTGCTGGTTTCGCGCAGATCCAGCATGCGCTGCTTGAGGTTCTGCACGATACGGCTGTTTCCGACCGGTTGCTCGCGCCGGCGTTGTTCCTGGCGCGCAATGCTTGCCGTACTGGACAGGGCCGATTTCACGGTGCTGAGCAATTTCGCCATCGACAGGGGCTTTTCGACAAAATCAACGGCCCCGTAACGCGTCGCCTCGACCGCGGTTTCGACGGTGCCATGACCCGACATCATCACCACCGGACAGCTGTCGTCCCCGGACGACTTCCACTGCTTCAACAAGGTGACGCCGTCGACCTCGGGCATCCAGATATCGAGCAGTACCAGGTCCGGTTCCGAGTTGCGACGCATTTCGTTGGCGGCGCGCGCGTGCTCGGCCACGTCGACGATATAGCCCTCGTCCTCGAGTATATCCTTGAGCAGGAAGCGAATATCGGGCTCGTCGTCGACGACCAGGATGCGCGCGTTCATCGTATAATCCCGGTCTTCAGCAGCTCGACTTCGGCAGCGCTCTTGACCTCGTTGGCCGCGGCGGCTACCGGGAGCCTTACGGTAAATTTCGCCCCGCCCCGGCGCGACTTGCCGACTCTGACCGAGCCAGCGTGCTCGTCGACGATTTTTTGCACGATTGCAAGCCCCAGCCCGCTGCCCGAATTCTTGGTCGTGACGTAGGGGTCGAACAGGTTATGCGCGACTTCCGGCGCAATACCCTGACCGCTGTCCTCGACCGAGAATTCAACCCAGTGGCGACCCGATTTTTCGATCAACTCGGTCCTTAACCGTATCTGGCCGTTCCCCTCCAGCGTTTCGACGCTGTTCTTGACGAGGTTGTGCACTAGCTGTCGCAGGCGCACGTCGTCGGCCTCGATCGCGGGTATCGACCTGTCCAGCTTGAGGTCGATGGCCACCCCGGCGTTATCCTCGTGGTAGAGCACCGCTATTTCCTCGAGCATGTCGTTGATATCGATCAACTGGGGTTTTTTGGTCGGCGATCGGGCATAGTCGGTAAACGCGTTGACCATCGACTTCATCGCCTCGACCTGCTGTACGATGGTATGGGTGTAGCGATCCAGCATCGCCTGCTTTTCGGCGCCAACCTCACCGCTCAACTTGCGCTGCAGCCGTTCTGCCGATAGCTGGATCGGCGTCAATGGATTCTTGATCTCGTGCGCAAGGCGACGCGCCATTTCGCTCCAGGCCGACTCTTTCTGCGCCTGGATCAGCTCGGTCAGATCGTCGACCACGATGACCTGCTCCTTGCGTTCTCCGTTCTGCGACTGCAGCGTGGTACCGCGCACCCGCAGTATTTTCCTGCCACCCTGAACGAATACGACGATTTCCTGCTGCCACTCGTTATCCTGGTCCAGGTGCAGCTGCACCGCATCGAAAAACGGCAGCATCATCGGAAACTGACGCACCACGTCGGCGATTTTCATATCGGAAAAGAAATGGCTGTCGACGTCGAAAATAGAACAGGCCGCGGGATTTCCGCTCTTGATCAACCCGCTTTCGTCGATCGTCAGCACGCCCGAGGTGATGTGCTCCATGACGGACTCGAGGTAATTTTTCTGCAAAGCCTCCATGCGCTGGCTTTGCTCGGCGATCGCCCGGCTACGGGAAATCTTGCGCGTCATGGTATTGAACGAGCGCAGCAGGAACCCCAGCTCGTCGTTGCCCGACAGCG
>JAOTUD010000177.1 GCA_029864065.1 Gammaproteobacteria bacterium
CCTTCGACAGCATCAAGGCCGATATCATCTGGGGCGAGCTGCCGCAGGGCACCAAGATCGTCGAATCCGATCTCGCACTGAAGTACGGCATCAGCCGCGGCCCGCTGCGAGAGGCGATTCACCGGCTCGAGCAGATCAAGCTGATCGTGCGCATTCCGCACGCCGGTTCACGCGTGGTGACGCTCGATATCAAGATGATGGAAGACATTTATGTCGCGCGCGAGGCGCTCGAGGGCATGGCGGCGCGGCTTGCTGCCCGCCTGATGCCCGACGCCGAAATCAGGGCGCTGTCGACGCTGCTCGACCAGCACGAGGCGGCGATCGGCGAGACCGAGGGTAAGGCGTATTTTCAAAGCGAGGGCGATATCGATTTTCATTACCGCATTGCACTCGCGAGCCAGAACCAGTGGATACTGGATAATTTGAACGGCGAGTTGTACCAGCTGATACGCATGTGTCGGCGCCAGTCGGGGCAGGTCCCGGCGCGCGCGCAGACGGCGCTGGATCAGCACCGCCAGGTTGCGGCCGCGATCGCGCGACGCGACTCGGAGCTCGCCGAAATTCTAATGCGCCGCCATATCAGCGGCGCCTGGGAAATCGTCAGGAATATACTCGAGGAACAAAATGACTGAGCTGAACTCGCCCGGAACAAAACTACGCGGGGCCGTGGCCGCGAATAATCCGCTGCAGGTCGTCGGCGCGGTCAACGCATACAGCGCGATCATGGCGCAGAAGTGCGGGCACCAGGCCATCTACCTGTCGGGCGGTGGCGTTGCCGCGTGCTCGCTCGGCATCCCCGATCTCGGCATCAGCACGCTCGCCGACGTGCTCGAGGACGCGCGCCGGATCACGGCGGCGAGCAGCCTGCCGCTGCTGGTCGACGTCGACGTCGGCTGGGGCGGCGCCTTCAATATCGCGCGCTGCATCCGCGAAATGATTCGCGCCGACGTCGCCGGCGTGCACATCGAGGACCAGGTTATGCAAAAGCGCTGCGGCCATCGTCCCAACAAGGCGATCGTATCCAGCGCGGAAATGGTCGATCGCGTCAAGGCCGCGGTCGATGCGCGTAGCGACGATGCTTTCGTCGTCATGGCGCGCACCGACGCGCTCGCGGTGGAAGGCATGAATGCCGCGATCGAGCGCGCCCAGGCCTGTGCCGAAGCCGGCGCCGACATGATCTTTCCGGAAGCGATGACCGAGCTCGACCAGTACCGGCAATTCGTCGAGGCGGTGCCGGTGCCGGTGCTGGCCAATATCACCGAGTTCGGCGCGACGCCGTTGTTCACTACCGAAGATCTGGCCTCGGTCGGCGTCAAGCTCGCGCTGTACCCGCTCAGCGCGTTTCGCGCCGCGAGCCTGGCGGCCCTGAACGTGTATCGGCACATACTGGCGGACGGCACCCAGCAAAACGTCGTCGACAGCATGCAAACCCGCATGGAGTTGTACGAATTTCTCGATTACCACGATTACGAACAGAAACTGGATAACTTATTCAGCGAGGAGACATCATGAGCGACAAACCAGGATTCAAACCCAAGAAATCGGTCGCGCTGTCCGGCACCACCGCCGGCAATACCGCGATCTGTACTGTCGGCCGAACCGGCAATGACCTGCACTACCGCGGCTACGACATTCTCGATATCGCCGAGCAGTGCGAGTTCGAGGAAATCGCCTACCTGATCGTGCACGAAAAACTGCCGACGCGGGACGAACTGGCGGCTTACAAGGCGCGCCTGAAGGCATTGCGGGATCTCCCGCACGAGGTCAAGACCGTGCTCGAGCAATTACCCTCCAGCACTCACCCGATGGACGTCATGCGCACCGGCTGCTCCGCGCTCGGCTGCATGATGCCGGAAGACGCGGATCACAACGTCGAGGGGGCGCGCAACATCATCGATCGCCTGATGGCCTGCTTCGGTTCGATGCTGGTTTACTGGTATCACTACAGCCATCACGGCAAGCGCATCGAGCTGGTCACCGACGACGATTCCATCGGCGGGCATTTCCTGCACCTGCTGCACGGCGAGCCGCCGCGCGAATCCTGGGTCCGGGCGATGCACATTTCGCTGATCCTCTACGCCGAGCACGAGTTCAACGCATCGACCTTTACCGGGCGCGTCGTCGCCGGCACCGGCTCTGATCTGTATTCCTGTATCACCGCCGCGATCGGCGCGCTGCGCGGGCCCAAGCACGGCGGCGCAAACGAGGAAGCATTCAGGATTCAGTCGCGCTACAGTTCGGCCGACGAGGCCGAGGCCGATATCCGCGAGCGCGTCGCCAACAAGGAAATCGTCATCGGCTTCGGCCACCCGGTTTATACCGTCAGCGATCCGCGCAACGAGGTCATCAAGCGGCTCGCCAGGGACCTGTCCGGGGAAAACGGCGACATGCTGATGTTCGACGTCGCCGAGCGCCTCGAAAGCGTGATGTGGGAACTGAAAAAAATGTTCCCGAACCTCGACTGGTTCTCTGCGGTCTCCTACAACCAGATGGGGGTTCCGACGGATATGTTCACCCCGCTATTCGTCATCGCGCGCACCACCGGCTGGGGCGCGCACGTAGTCGAGCAGCGCATCGACGGCAAGATCATCCGTCCGTCGGCGAACTACGTCGGCCCCGAAAACCTTGAATTCACCCCGATCGAGCAAAGGAAATAACCCATGAGCAAAGCCGCCGTACTGGACGCCAGCCGTCCCGATTTCGACCAGGTCATCCAGGATATCGTCGATTACGTCCTCGAATACGACGTCACCCGGTCCGACGAGGCGATGCAGACCGCGCGCTACGACTGGATGGACAGCATGGGTTGCGCGCTGCTGGCGCTCGGCTACCCGGCCTGCACCAGGCTGCTGGGACCCATCGTGCCCGGTGCCGACATGCCGGGCAGTGGCGCGCGCGTGCCCGGCACCGCGTACGAACTGGACCCGGTGCGCGCGGCGTGGAACATCGGCGCGATGGTGCGCTGGCTCGATTACAACGACACCTGGCTCGCGGCCGAGTGGGGCCACCCGTCGGACAACCTCGGCGCCATCCTGGCGCTTGCCGACTACCTGTCGCGCAAGCGGATCAGCGAGGGCGGGGAGCCGCTCAGCATGCGCGACGTGCTGATCGCGATGATCAAGGCGCACGAAATCCAGGGCGTGCTGGCACTCGAGAATTCATTCAACCGGGTCGGGCTGTGCCACGTCATGCTGGTGCGTATCGCGTCGACCGCGGTCGCCGCGCAGATGCTGGGCTGCAGCCGTGACGAATGCCTGAACGCGGTCTCACATGCCTGGCTCGACGGTTCGTCGCTGCGCACCTATCGCCATGCGCCCAATACCGGGTCGCGTAAATCCTGGGCCGCGGGCGACGCGTCGTCGCGCGGCCTGTTCCTCGCGTTTACCGCGCTGCGCGGAGAAATGGGATACCCGTCCGCGATTACCGCGCCGACCTGGGGCTTCCAGGACGTGCTGTTCGGCAAAAAACCGCTGGCGTTAACCCAGGGCTACGGCACTTACACGATGGAAAATATCCTGTTCAAGATTTCGTTCCCGGCCGAGTTCCATGCGCAGACCGCGGTCGAGGCGGCGGTAAAACTGCACCCGGAAGTGGTCGGGCGGCTCGACGAGATCGATCGCATCGTCATCAAGACCCAGGAATCCGGGGATCGCATCATCAACAAGACCGGTCCGCTGGATAACCCGGCCGATCGCGATCACTGCCTCCAGTACATGGTTGCGATCGGGCTGCTGAAAGGCGATTTGCAGGCAGAGCATTACGAGGACGGCGTCGCCGCCGACCCCCGCGTCGACGCGCTGCGGGAAAGGATGGAAGTCAGCGAAGACGAGCGTTTCACGCGCGAGTACCTCGAGCCCGACAAGCGCGCAATCGGCAACTCGCTGCAGATTTTTTACCGCGACGGCAGCTGCAGCGACGAGGTCGTGGTCGACTACCCGGTCGGACACCGGCGGCGGCGCGACGAGGGCATCCCGCTGTTAAAGGCCAAGTTCGAGCGTTACCTGCGCGGGCATATCAACTCCAAGAAGGCGGGGCAAATCCTCGTCATCTGCGCCGACCAGCAAGCCTTCGAGGCCACCAGCGTCACGCGCATGATGGAACTGCTGCAGCCCTGAAATCCGGGGACACAATACTTGACTCCAGTTCCGGGGGCACAATGCTTAATTGTTAATTAAGTATTGTGCCCCCGGGTTTCATCGGAGCTACTTTCATCGATGCAGCGGGCAATCAGCGAGATCAATTCATCGGGTTCGAAAGGCTTGGAGACATGGTGATTCATGCCGATTTCGAGGCTCTTTTTGCTGTCGCCTTCGAGCGCGTGCGCGGTCATGGCGATAATGGGAATTGAACGGTAGTTGCCGCCCATGGCGCGAATTTTTCGCGTCGCCTCGTAACCGTCCATTATCGGCATCTGGATATCCATCAGGACCAGGTCATAGTGCTCGCGCTGTAACTGCTCCAGCGCGTCGGCGCCGTTTACCGCAACGTCGATATCGGCGCCGCTTTCTTCGAGAATTTCCAGTACGATCATCTTGTTGATGTCATTGTCCTCGGCCACCAGGATACGCCGGCCGCTGAGGATTGCCGGGGCCTGGTCGCCTCCGAACTCGGAACTGAACGCAAGCTTGTAAACGATATCCATGATGGTCGTGTAAAGACGCGAATGCGATATCGGCTTGTACAGGCGTACGTCGGCGCTACCTTCCTCGCCCTGCCGGTTCTGCGGCACCAGGTGTACGAATCGCGTGTCCCTCCAGCTCGAGCTATTGCGCAGCCGGTCGATCAGGTCGTTAACCGCCTGCTCCGATTCGGTCTGATCGATAATCAGCAGGTCGCAGGGCTGGAGTTCGGCGAGGTCAAATTTTTCCTCGACATCGTAGTCGAGTTCCTGGATCGAGCTTATTTTCCAGTGTTCGAGCACCTTGCGAATCGTGCTGCGCTGCAAAGCCAGCGGGCTGAGTATGCCAACGCTCAGATCCTGCAGGGCTTGCGGGGGGTTCCAGTCGTAAATCTCCCGGTGCTCTTCATCGATGCGCAAACTGAAGTAAAAGCGGCTGCCGCCTGGCTTGCTGTCGATGCGCAGCTCGCTGCCCATTGCCTTGACGAGTCGACGGCAACTCTTTAATCCGAGACCCAGCCCACCCAACAACTGCTCCTCCGCGTCATCCACCGGGCCCGAGGATGTCAGCAGCCTTTTCTGCTTTTCTTCCGACATGCCGATCCCGGTATCTTTGACCCCGATTTCCACGCTCCCGTCGCCGCTACTCGCGTAGGTGACAATCAGGCCTTTACTGGTATACCTGATCGCGTTGTTCAACAGGTTAGTTAGCGCCTGGCGCAGTCTCATCGCATCCCCCCTGATTCGATGGGGAATATTGGGGTCAATGTCGCAGACCAGCTCCAGGCCCTTATCGAGAGCCTCGGGCGCCAGGATGCTGGCGACATCCTCGATCACCTCTGCCAGTTCGAAATACTCCGCATCGATCAACAATCCTTCGGTTTCCAGCTGGGAAGAGGAGATAACATCGTTGATGATGGTGAGCAGCATCTTGGCCGAGTTGGTGGCGGTATCGACGTATCGCTGCTGGTTGCGATCCAGGCCGGTGCGTTTGAGCAGGTGCATGACGCCGAGTATGCCGGCCAGCGGCGTCCGTATCTCGTGGCTGATGCTGGCCGCGAATTCTTCCCGGGCGATATCGGTGCGCTGGATTTTTTGCTCGCTACGGTTGAAGATCTCGCGCTGTCTGAGCAATAAATACAGCGCGAAAGCCAGCAGACCACCGAAGGCCAGGCTGATTGTGAACCGCTGGGCAGCGCTTAAGGCAGCGGGATCTGCACCGGCCCACAGGGCACCGAGAACCAGACAAATCAGAAAACAAACGGCGCAGACTAGTAGTCTTTTTTTCTCCGTCATTGCTACAGCAAAACCCGGCTATTCGAATAAGTCAAGAATATTCCGGAGGTCTTTCTTCCCTGACCCTATTTCGGCGGTCTCGAGACCGGAAAGCTCGTGCGGAAACACCAGCCATTCCTCGCTTTTGTGCAGGAAATAGTCGGGTTCGAATTTGACACTGTTTTTCGACGGCTTGTACCACGGGCAGGCAACGCGGATGTCGGACGGGGTGTTGAGTCGCGACTGTTTCCTGATCGCCTTGATCAGCGCATCGACGCTGCGGCCCGAGTCGAACACGTCGTCGACGATCAAAAGACGATCGTCGGCGTTGGCGTTTTCGATAAGGTAGTGCAATCCGTGCACCCTGATCTTCTTGGCCTGCTTGTTGATGCCATAGTAGGACGAGGTGCGCACCGAAATGTGGTCGGTTTCGACATCCCTGAATTCGAAATACTCCTGTACCGCGATGCCGACCGGGGTTCCCCCAC
>JAOTUD010000178.1 GCA_029864065.1 Gammaproteobacteria bacterium
GCTGGAAAAATGCTACGCGATGTCGCCCGAGTACCTGAAGGACGTGCAGGCAACCACCGGCGCGGTCAATTTCGGCAACCGCAGCCTCGAGCTGACGCGCCGCTCGCGCGCGCTCAAGCTATGGATGAGCCTGCGCAGCTACGGCGCCGAAAAATTTCGCGCAGCGGTACAACGCGGCAACGAGCTCGCCGAATTCGCCGAGGGCGAGATCCGCAGGCACCCCGAAACCTGGGACCTGGTGACGCCGGCGCAGATCGGCGTGGTGACCTTTGCCTTCAAGGACTGGCGCCCCGGCGAACACGCCGCGGCGACAAAGGCGGTAACCGATTCGGGCTTCGCCTGTGTTTCGTCAACCATGTTGCGCGAACGCAGCGTATTGCGTCTTTGCACCATCAATCCGCTGACCACCGAGGACGATATCGTCGAAACCATTCGGCGCCTCGCAATGGCCCGGCCAACGTAAAAACGCGGGCCAGGCGCATCTCTGGAGTTTGGACCCTAATGTCGAGCAATCGAAATCGAACGCTTCGAATCTGACGCAAAACCGGTAACATTATTGTTTCATGCGAATCCAGCCGATCAATGACGCAGCCTTCGGCGCCAGCGTAAGCGACTTCGATTGCGCGGCGCCGGAATCTGCCGCGATAGACGAGCTGCGGACGTCCCTGCACCGGCACCAGGTGCTGGTGTTCCCCGATCAGGAACATCTGACGCCGCAACAGGAGGTCGGGTTTTATCGATCGATCGATACCAAAAGTAACAGCGTGTGGCGCGACCAGGTCAATAACCCGTGGGAGGTTTACAAGGTCGCGCAGGGAAACCGGGCCGGGACTTACCAGATCCCCGCAGAACCGGGAGTGCTGGTGCTCGGCAAGGGCGAGATCGACCACCATGGCCTCAGGGTCACGCTCGGCGGCGAACGCGACGCCTACGGCAAGGACCAGGGCTCGCAGGTGCTCGGCGGCGGCGCGCTGCAGTGGCACATCGACGGAACCTTCTACGGGCACTCCCCCTGTCGCTACACGCAAATGCGCTGCATCGAGGCGCCGGCTGGCAACGGTCACTGGCTCGCCTACGATGACGGCGGCGAAGACCGCCTATGGTGTGAGGCCGGTTCCACCGCGTTCGCGAGCGGCCGGCTGGCGTTCGACCTGCTGCCCGCGGCCGCCAGGCAACAATGCCTGAACACCCGGGTCCATTATTGCAGTAACCCGTTCCAGTCGACCTACGCGTTCGGCAACAGCAACAATGGCTTGCGCGTGGTCGACCCGGAGGCGGAGCAATCTTATCGGCAGGGAAAGGACATAGCGGGCGCGGTCATCGACGATCCGCTGGCGCAGGTTTACCCGCTGGTGTGGACTTGCCCGGTGACGGGGCGACAGGCCCTGATGCCCCATCCGCGCTGCCTGCATGCGCTCGAACAACGCGGCGAGGGCGGCAGTCATTTTCTCGGTGTCACCGAATCGAGATTCCTGGTAGAGGCGTGGATGCGTCCCGCGATCGTCCCGGCGCTGGTCTACGTCCACGCCTGGCGGTCCGGCGATCTGGTGCTCTGGGATAACCGTTCGCTGTGGCATTCGGCGACCGGCAAATTGTCCCGGGACGATCGCAGGGTCATGCATCTGACCGCCTTCAACGGCGACGAACCGCCGCGCTGAATCGCCGGCTGCAACTTGCCAAAAGTTTCGGGGAATTCGAATTCGATCGTTCCATAAAGCCGCCCGACTTGTAAACTGCTGCATAAAATCCGGCGTATTGATTTATCATGGGTGGCACGTCGACCCACCGCGACAGGGCGCTGACATCGCGCCTGGAGATAATGGGTGAATAAAGCCTTGACCGTTATTGCGCTAGCTGCTGGTTTAATCCTGGTCTACTTTGCCGTATTGGGCCATATGTCCCGTTCCGGTAAAGCGCCGGGGCTGCTCGAAGGCGAGCTCAGCCCGTGCCCGGACAAGCCCAACTGTGTCTGCAGCGAGCGGCGCGACGACAGCGCGCATTTCATCGAGCCACTCCCGATCGCCGACGTGCCCGTCGCGGATGCCATGCAAAAGCTCGAAAAAATCATCGCCGCGCTCGGCGGCCGCATCGAAACGTCCCGGGAAAACTACATTGCCGCGACGTTTTCGTCGTCGCTGTTCGGCTTCGTCGACGATGTCGAGGTCAGGGCAGACGCCGATGCAAGGGTGTTGCAGGTTCGCTCCGCGTCGAGGGTCGGTCGCGGCGACCTCGGTGCGAATCGGAAACGCGTCGAAGAAATCCGCCGGCTTTTTCTCGATGAATGAATTCCGTATCAAGGACATTAACCAGCCATATCGCCCCTTCATCGAGACCTGAGATCGCCGTTAGCCTTCGGAAAAAATTATGGCCGAAAACAAACCTGGAACACACTCGCCGATCATCCAGATCCTTTTGTGGTCGATCGCCGTCATTTTGATCGCTTTCGGGGTATATCTATCGCACATCCGTTTCATGGACAGCGAATGGCTGTCTCGCGCCGGCTGCCTGATCGTGATGCTGGGCATCTGGTCCAGCCTCGGCAGCATCATGCAGGAGCGGCTGCTCAGCAGTCGCATGCGCTGGCGTCGGCGTAACGCGCTGACGGCTGCCAGGGCGCGGCTGCAACAACAGGAGGCGGGGGAAGACGTCATCGAAAAAGAGCTCGCCGAAATCGATGATAATTTCGACAACCATTTGTCCGATCAGTCGCTGCATATGAAACTGTCGCTCGGTTTCGTCGAGGTCTCGCTACTGCTCACCGGCACCTTTCTGTGGGGATTCGGCGATCTCCTCGTTCGCTAAGCCCGGGAAACGACCCCTTTTGCGAACCCGTGCGATAAATTGACAGTTTTTGATCCGACCAAAAACTATCGAGGTGCTTACTCGGCGCCGCCCGCGTTGAGCATGTCGTACAGCAGGTGCGCGTGCTCGGCCGCCGCGGTGCCCAGCGAGGTCAGGTATCCGCCGTCGACCTGGGTGATGAAGCCCGCGTCGAACAGGCGCCGCGCCGCCGCAATCATCGCGGGATTGGCGGTCTTGTGGAGCTTGATGCCGTCCAGGCAGTTGGGCGATCGGTAAAGCATCAGCACGTCGAGCTCGGCAAGGTTTTCCGGTGAATATGACATGCGGGGCTCTCCAATCGATGCAATGCATTATGGTGACAGTTAACTAAACTCTTGGCTAATCAATTTTCAGGCAATTAAATTGAACCTCGACCTCCTGTCATACTACCTGCATTTTCAGCAAATCGAATCATAGTCAGATGAAAGTATATTTCTCGCACGGCAAGGAAAGCGGCCCCTGGGGCACCAAGATAAAACGCCTCGCCAGGATCGCCGAGGACAGGGGATACGGGGTCGAAAGCATCGATTACACCGACACGATGGATCCCGACCTGCGCGTCGAGCGCCTGCTCGAAGTTCTGGCCAGGGAACAGGGACGCTTTGCACTGGTCGGGTCGAGTATGGGGGGTACGTTGTGCTCGCGGCGTCCGCGGAAGTCGACGCGCAGGCCATTTTTTTGATGGCCCCGGCATTGTTCATACCGGGCTACAAACGTCAGCGCTACCCGTCTCGTTGTGCGCACATCGAAATCGTGCACAGCTGGTCCGACGACGTTATTGCGCCCGAGAATTCCATCAGGTACGCCAGGGGCGCCGACTGTACCCTGCACCTGATCAGCGGGGATCACCCGTTAAACGCATCGATCGAGGTCGTGGCGGAATTATTTGGATCGTTTCTGCAACGATTAGAAAGTTGACGGTACGCCGGGATTACCGGGGCATTAACTTTGCTGATCGATCAGCTCGACAAACCTGCGCGGCGTGCAGTTGTCATCGATATGCCGAACCGCCTGCCTGAAGTCCTCCAGCTTGAAGTTATAGCGCCATTGGCGCACGGATTTATCCATCTGGAAAATCGGAAAGCGGATGACGATATCGATGCTCTCCGCGGCCTTTATCACGTCGGTTTCTTTAAGAACGTTGACGGTTAGCTGCTTCAGGTCGATCGCGGACCCCTCGCCCACGTTTTCCCAGGCCTCCTTCAGAACATCCTTGCCGCCGAGCGTGGGACCGAACAGGCTGTCCTCGTCGACGGGCTGCAGCGCCTGCACCCGGATGCCGACACGCTCGCCGGCGGCCGTCGTCAAATCCACGCCGGTAAACAGGCTGTAATTCCTGGAGGTCAGGATGGGCGTGTTGGCGTTGGTACCGGCGTCTTTTTTATCGGGCTTGTAAAGCAGCAGTTTGCACTGGTAGATCAATTCACCGAGCTTGCTCAGGCGGCGACGATCCGTGTTTCTGAGGCCTCGCAGCGAATCGTTGGTCTCGGTAACCAGCCCGTTCAGCGTCAGCGTCACCACGTCCTCCCGCGCCGGCTGGTAATCGTAGACCACCACCGCGTCGCCGATTTGGACGCTCTTGATTTCATCGGCGGCCCCCGGCAATGAAACAGTTAGAAGGAAAATACCGGGTATCAAACTGCTGATCGATTTCATCGCGCTATACCTGCCTTTACGATCTGGTCTTACTCGTCATGGCAAATTACCACAGGCACCTGTATTTTTCATCCTCATCCGACTCGAAGAATCGGTCCTGCCGATACAAAACGGTTTATACAGGCGTCTCATGCCAGGATTCGGGCCGGATCGTCAAACCGGGTCTTGCGCCGTATTTGCTTACAAGCTGGTGTCACCGGCAGCGTTCATGTTCTAGAATCCGAAAATGCGCTCGAACCGCTCCATCACCTACCCGGATTGTTTCCGTCTCGGCCCGATCGACGGCAGTCGCTTCGGCGCCCGGCTCGAATTCGAAACCACCGATATCGACGCCATTGTCGATATCTGCAACCGGCACGCCGAATCGATTCTGCAAGGATTCTATGCCGCGCAGGGCCTGATGGTCATCAAGGGCCTGCAGGAAATCCGCAAGCAGCCGCAGGCGCTGGTGGAACTGAGCCGCATCTTCGGACCGGAGGTCGAGAATTATCATGAGACGCTGACCAGCCCGCGCTTTTTCCACGACACGGTGCCCGAGCTGCTGATCCTGAGCAACCGGCCGCCCTGTAATCATCCACCGCCGCCGAAGCCCACGCGCTCCGCCAGCAACCCGGGCGCGCTGGCGATACGGTTCCCGCAACAGGTCAACTGGCACACCGACCAGAGCTACCGCCGCCCGCCGCCCGATATCACGCTGCTGTTCGCGCTCGAACTTCCGCCCCGCGACCAGGGGCAAACCCTGTTTGCCGACGGCAGCGCCGCCTTCGCAGCGCTCGATGCGGGGAAGCAACAACAACTGAAAACCCTGCACGGAATCCACGCCCCAAGCTGGGTCGGCCGCTCGCGCGCGGCGGTCGAGAACAATGAACCGGTGCTCGACCTGTTGCCGCATCAGTTACCCCAGCGTCATCCACTGGTGCGCTGCCATCCGGTCACCGGGGCGCTGTCGCTGTTCATCTGCGAAGAGAAGCAGATGGATTATGTCGATGGCCCGGTGGTCGGGCTGACGCCGGGGGTCGAAGGCGCCGGCGCCGGGCTGATCCGCGAATTGCTGAGCCACGCCACGCAACAAAAATTCGTCTACGCGCACGAGTGGGAGGTGGGCGACGTGCTGGTTGGCGACAACCGTAACCTGCTGCACTGCGCCACCTGGTACGACGCCGAGCAATACACGCGCCTGATGTGGCGCACCACGGTCATGGGCAACCCGGGGGCAGAGTACGCCGGGGAACCGAAATCCTGGCTGCCGCGCGACGGCAGCGACGTCATGGCGGGCATGGAGCACGCCTGAATTCAAACATCCGACACCTGGATGCCGGGATCTTTATATCGGCGCAACAGGAAGGCTCATAGTTGCTACCTCGATGTCATTCCCGCGAAAGCGGGAATCTCGTATCGCGCAGTTACCACAAGATCCCCGCTTTCGCGGGGATGGCACTTATTTCGGTACTAACCGATCACATGGGTAACATATTAAACCGGGCACATGGGTAACAGGTAATAATGCATCGGCGCCGAGGAGGATATGCCGATGCCCTGGAAAGAGACCTGTGCCATGATAAGGAGATAGAACCGGGATCGGGCCTTACAATAGACGCATGTTACAGGTAAAGCCTGACCCCACTTCTCACAACTTAATAAACGTCGTCATCTCCATTCGGATTGGTGTCGACCGAAGGATCAAAGCCCTCAAAGCCATCGTCATCGTCAGCCATTGACATGGCTACCGCGGAATGAGCGTTTGCATGGGCCTTGCCAACGGCCGAGGCATTTCCGGCTTTAGCAACGCTGGCTGCACTACCTACACGACCTTTTCCATGTCCGATACCGTCTGCTCCGGCTGCTGAACTACCGCTGCTACTTCCGGCACTGCTGC
>JAOTUD010000179.1 GCA_029864065.1 Gammaproteobacteria bacterium
AGGGTAAACATCTGTCCGGGGCGATACGATATCCTGAACCCCCCTCGTCAACAACCCGAATTAAAACGAGACAGCAATGAAAACCAGAAGACCAGACATACCCGTGATTCAGGCCAACCGGCAATTAGATACCGCCTGCCGCAAGCTTTCACGGAGGATCTATAAAGGCTTTCCCGGTTATCGCTTGTCCAGGGGCGGCGCATGAACGGTCTGCGGGCTTTATCGGGCGCGCTGCAGACCGGCCAAACCACCGCGATCGAGCTGCTGGAACGGGCGCTGGAGCGCGCCCACCGCTCAAAGTCGGTATTTATTTCGATCAATCCGGGGCTCGCGAACCTGGCCTACTCGATCGATCGGGCGCGCAAAAAATCGCCGGCAGTGCCGCCGCTGGCCGGTATCCCGATCGCATTAAAGGATTTATTCAACGTCCGCAACGAACTGACGCTGGCCGGCTCCGTGGTGCGCAAGCATTACGCCGAGCCGGAAAGCGCCGACGCCGAGGTCGTCGCACAGCTGCGCGCGGCGGGGCTGCTGTTCTTCGGCCGCACCAACATGAGCGAGTTCGCCTTTTCCGGTATCGGCAAAAACCCGCACTACGGCACGCCGCTGTCGATCTGGGACCGGGATACCGGGCGCCTGCCGGGCGGCTCGTCGTCGGGCAGCGCCGTCGCCGTCGCCGAGGGTATCGTGCCGGCGGCGCTCGGTTCCGATACCGCCGGCTCCTGCCGTATTCCGGCCGCGTTCAACGGCGTCGTCGGGGTCAAGCCGAGCCACGGCCGCATGTCGCTGGCCGGCATCTACCCGCTGTCGCCGACGCTCGACGCACCGGGCCCGCTCGCGGTCGATGTCGACAGCTGTTTTATCCTCGACCAGTTGATGTGCGCCGGGATAAAACCCGACGAAGACCTGCCACG
The DNA here is from genome assembly GCA_029864065.1 of Gammaproteobacteria bacterium. Classification (GTDB taxonomy): domain Bacteria; phylum Pseudomonadota; class Gammaproteobacteria. The sequence continues at coordinate 915 of JAOTUD010000179.1, forward strand.
GCTGCAGCCGGAGAATCTCGCGGCACTCAAATTCATCGTTCCCGACGCGCGCGTGATGACGCAGCTGGACGAAGCGGTGAAATCGGCATTCGAGCGCAGCATCGAATTGCTGCAAGCTGGTGGCGCCGTTATCGAACGGCAGCCTATGCCGGTGCTCGATCATTGCGACGATTTTTTCATCGAGCGACCGCTGGTGGTTTACGAAGTCTGGCAGCATCATCGCGAGATGCTGGCGCAGCATCCCGGGGAATACGACCCGTTCGTCGCCACGCGCATCGCGGCGGGCGCCGACATCAGCGACGTCGAGCAGCGGCAGCGCTATCGCGAAAGGGCGCAAATCGTTGCCGACTTCAAGCGGGAGTTCGCCGGGTTCGGGGCCGACGCGCTGCTCTACCCGACCGTCGCCTGCGTGCCGCCCGCGCTTGCCGAAACCGACGACGCAGACGCTGCGCGCAGGGTCAACCTGCGCTGCCTGCGCAATACCGCGACCGTCAATTACTTCGACGGTTGTTCGATCAGCCTGCCCTGCCACGACGCGGGAGACGCTCCGGTCGGGCTGATGCTCTCGTCGAAAAACGGGGACGACGAAAAACTGTACCGAATCGCCGCCGCGATCGAGGCCGTGATCGCGGCCGGGGCCTGAGCCAAAACGGGGCATCCCGCACCACGACCGGGCGTGGATTGCACCAAATGAAATCATATCCTCACTTTCCGGGGAAAAAGTTGCGCCCTGTTGCCGAGTGACTAGGATTGTCCCACGCCTTGCCATTCACGGGCGTAACGCAAACCGATTCAAACTGGAGGATATCGATATGCAATGTTACCAAACCCTGGCGACGACCACGCTGGTCGCGAATACCCTCGATGAATTACCGGGCGTCAGCACCACTTGCCTCCCAGCGTCGTCGCGGACTGGATGGCGGAAAACGGGATCGAGCCGGAAGACGTGCTGCTGGTGTCGGGCGACGAGGTCAGGACTATCGTCGAAAACCTGATCCTGCGAAACCTGCCGAAAATAGCGCACGCGGCCTAGCCGGGCCGCGGTCGAAAGACTAGGGGCGCAGCGTGATCGGCGTGTTGGCCCAGATCACGACGGTTTCGTCGCTGTCCGAGGGATTGGCATAACGGTGCTGCAGGCGGCTCTCGAACGAAAAGCTGTCGCCGGCACCGAGCAGGTGGACGCGGCCGTCGATGGTCAGCTCGAGGGTGCCCGACAGCACCAGGCCCGCTTCTTCGCCGTGGTGCGCGTAGCTGTCGTCCCTGGTCGAAGCGCCCGGCTCGTAACGGGATATGCCGAGCGCGAGCTCGCCATTGAGGTTGGCCGATAACAGGTAATCGTGCAGGCCCAGGTACTCGGTGCCGCTGAGTTCGGAATAGGTCAGACGGCGCCGGTTTTGCTCACGAACAATGTATTCGCGTTCATCGGCCGAGCCGGCCGTATCCTCCGGAAAGAACCAGCCGATATGCACCGTCAGGGCCTCGGAAATATCCTGCAGCGCGGCCACCGATGGCCTGGTCAGGTTTCGCTCGACCTGGCTCAGGAACCCGACCGACTTGCCGGTCGCGGCGGCCAGCTGCAGCAGCGTCAAACCGCGCACCTTGCGCAATTGCCTGATCTCGTTGCCGAGGTCTGCGAGCGGCTGGTGCCGCGGCTGGCTGGCGCCGGTCCCCATTTATATCTCCCAGGCCAGGCGCAAGCCCTCGAGCACGGCTTCCTCGACCGTGCGCGGCGCGACGGCGTCGCCGATACAGGCTATCTCGAAGCTACCTGTTTTCCCGGCCCAACCGTAATCGCGGAGCGAACGTGGCGCGTAGCAACTGACAACGGTATCGACGTTTTCGCAGACGATCGACTCGCCCCCGGTCATGTGCTGAAACAACGCGCTGCCGTCGATCGCCCCGTAAAAGCGCGCGTACGGAATCATCTCGACGCCGAGACCGTGCAAAACGCCTATCCAGTGGTCGCGCACGATCGCCTGGATCGATTCGCCGGCTACGCTGCCGCCCGATAACAGGCGCACGTAATGCCCGTCGCGGGCCAGCTTTTCGGCGACGCCGAGCCCGTTCCAGTCGCAGGACCAGTCGGCGATGACGACGTTTTTACCGGGTCTCGCGTCGCCGCGAATCACCGACCAGGCGTCGACCATGTCGACGCCATCGACCTCGGCCTCGGGCAGACGCGTGACGGCGCCGGTGGCGATGACGACGTGATCCGGGGCAAAGTCGCGCAGGGTCGCCTCGTCCGGGATGGAATTCAGGTGTAGCCTGACCCCGGCCTGGCGCAGTTCCCGCTGCAGGTTGGTGGTGACGCCGCCAAATTCGGCGCGTCCGGGCAAGGCCTCGGCGAGGTTTACCTGGCCGCCCAGGCGCGCATCACGTTCGTGCAGTTCGACCTCGTGCCCGCGCTGCGCGGCGACCACGGCCGCTTTCATTCCGGCCGGACCGCCACCGATCACGAGTACCTTTTTGGGCGTCGCTGCCGGCTGCATTTTTCCCAGCCTGTGCTCGCGCCCGCTGTGCGGATTCTGGATACAGGATACCGGGTAATGCGCGAGCCGGTGGCCAACGCAGGCCTGGTTGCAGCCGACACATGCGCGAATATCCTCGGCCTGCCCCTGCGCCATCTTGTTGACGAAATCCGGATCGGCGATCAGCGCCCGCGCCATTCCAACCATGTCCGCCTGGCCCGAATCGACGATCTGCGCGGCCAGCTGCGGCTGGTTGATACGACCAGCCACCAGCACCGGCCTGGTGACCGCCTGCCTCAGACGCGCGGCGTCGGCAGCGACAAATCCCTGCGCAACCGACATCGGCGGAAACACGTGTATCCAGCCTTCGGGCGATGACGAGGACCCCGAAATCACGCTGAAGTAATCGATGTTGCCGTCGCCTTCGAGCAGCTTGCAGACCTCGATCACTTCGTCGGCCGGCAAGCCTTTCGCGGTTTTTTCGTCCAGGGTAATGCGCACCCCGAGCGTTTTATGCGTTCCCATCCTGGCGCGGCAGCGGTTGATGATCTCGCGCAGGAAGCGCACGCGATTTTCGCGGCTGCCGCCGAATTCATCCTCGCGCCGGTTGGTTTGCGGATTCAGGAACTGGGCGATCAGGTAACCCATGCTGGCCAGGATTTCGACGCCGTCGAGGTCGGCATCGACGAGACGGCCAGCCGCGTCGACGTAGCTTGCGACGAGTTCCCAGACCATCTCGTTAGGCATCGGCACCGGCACCACCCGGTAACGCTCGTCGGGCATGTCGGAAGCGGAGTAACTGAGCGGCCGCGATCCGTCGTGACTCAGGCGCACTCCGCGGCCGGCATGGAACAGTTGGCCGAACACCGGGGTGCCCTCGGCACGGCAGCATTCGGCGAGCCGGTTCAGGCCGGCGATGATCCGGTCGCTGCCGGCATAGAGGAAAGCCTCCTCGAATCCGTAACTCGGATGCACGGTCATGCTTTCCATGATGATCAGGCCGACGCCGCCGCGCGCGCGCGCCTGGTGGTACGCGATCAAATCGTCGCTGACGACACCGTGATGACCCAGCGTGGTGCCATGCGGGGGATTGAAGATGCGATTAGGCACACGGGTCGGCCCCAGGTCCAGGGGCTGCAATAGTTGCTCGTACATGGGAACTTGCCGGTGAAATCGCTTGAAAAAATGAAAAATTAACATTAGTTTTTCATTTACGCAAAATTATACCGGCAAAATTTCAAACAATGCCCCGACTCAGCGCCGACCAGCAACAGGTAAAAGTGGATTTCCTGCGACAGGTGCGGGATGGACGGCTCGATCGGCCCACTGCGGAAGGTTCCGGTTTGCCCAACCTGACCTATACCTGCCCCGATTTCTACCGGCTCGAGCAGCAGACGGTGTTCCGCAATAACTGGGTATTCGCGGGCTTCGCGCACCGGCTGGCCAGGGTCGGTGACATGCTGCCGGTCGAAATTGCCGGGCAACCGGTCGTGCTGGTGAAGTCCGAGGATGGATTTATTCGCGCATTTCATAATGCCTGCCGCCATCGCGGCGCGCAACTGGTTACCGGGTGTCGCAACAGCAAGAAATTCGTCTGCCCGAATCATTCCTGGAGTTACAGCCTGCAGGGCAAGCTGATCGCACGACCGCATTTCCACGGCGGCGAACAGCATGACATCAATAAATCCGACTGTCATCGCGCCGATCTCGTCGCGCTCCGTTGCGTTACCTGGCACGACTGGATTTTCGTCAATATCAGCGGCGATGCCGACGATTTCGACGCCTGTATCGAGCCGTTCAGTGCGCAACTGGAAGGTTACGATTTCGGCGCGCTCGGGTTTTGCGATACGCTGGAATTCGACCTCGCCGCCAACTGGAAGCTCGCGATCGAAAATTTCATCGAGCCTTACCACGTGTTCTCCTGTCACCCGTGGTTGAATGGATTCGTCGGCATGGAAGAACGCGAAGCGCCGGTGTTTGACGGCAAGGTGCTGAGCTGCGGGTACGATTTCAAACAAAGCGATCCCGCGCGTGGCGGCGCGCTGCCCTGGTTCCCCGCCCTGCCCGCCGCGAAACAAAACCGCGGCGACTGGTTCATCCTGTTCCCCAACTTTGGTTTCGAAATCTTTCCCGACCAGGTCGACGTGTTTGTCGCCTGGCCGCGCGGTCCCGACAGCTGCCGCGAGACCATCGCGCTGTATTTTGTCGGCGACGGCGCCACCGCCGCGGAATATAGCGAGGCGCGCGCGCTGGTGATGCAGAACTGGAACAATTTGAACCAGGAAGACATCGGCGTCGTCGAGCGCATGCAGCGCGGCAGAAATTCCGACGGCTTCGACGGCGGCGTGTTGTCGCCTTACTGGGATCCCGTATTGCAGCATTTCGCGCGCCTGCTAGCCGACGCCATCGAGGCCGAGACAATACCCGGAAGTTGATGCACATCAAGGCAAGCCGCGGAGCAAGGGTTAGTCTATGCTGAAATAACGAGCACCATGGTTTTGATGTCAACGCTATCCCTGTTCCAGGAAGACCTGATCAATCGTTACGATAGGCCCGGACCACAATACACCTTATATCCGCCGGCGACCGAGTTTCACGACCTGATTTCGGAGTCGGATTACCGGGAGTGGGCCAGACTCAGCAACGAGGAATTGATCCCGCGGCCGTTGTCGCTTTACTTCCATATCCCGTTTTGCAGCTCGACCTGTTATTACTGCGCCGGCAACAAGATGATCACCGGGCAAAAGGAAAAAGCGGAGTCCTATCTGCAGGACCTGTTTCGCGAGATCGAGATCCAGTCGCGCTTGTTCGACCGGGACCGCGAAGTGCGCCAGCTGCACTGGGTCGGCGGCACGCCCGGTTTCCTGACGCATCGGCAATCGCAGCAATTGATGGAAAAGATCAACCAGCACTTCATGCTGAACAGAGACGG
>JAOTUD010000180.1 GCA_029864065.1 Gammaproteobacteria bacterium
TATCCCTGAGCGCGGCCTCGGTTTTGAAGCGGTTCTCGACGTCGACCAGCAGCAACCCCAGAAAGGCGGTTGCCGGGGTGAAGATGATAATCATCGGCAGGGCTACCGTGTCCATGACGCGCTGGAGCACGTCCGCCGGTAACTGGGTAAACAGCGCCACCTCGATGACATGGACAACGAATCCAAATACCAGGAGCTGCCAGGGCCCGATCTTGATCCAGTCTTTTTGCTGGGCGTAGCGGTAGGCCAGTCCCAACGCGGTGCAGGCGATGATGACCGCGACGCCGACGTATACCCCGCCACCGCCGATCCAGACGCGGTAACCACCGGCGATGACCGCGCTGATCACGGCCACGATGGCGCCGCCGAACAGGCCGGCCATGCTCAGAATGACCGAGCGCGGATCGAAGATGACGCCCGGCGTCACTTCTATCGGCAGCATCATGCCGACGACGCAGATTCCGCCGAACAGCAGGCCGGAGAGGATTTGCTCGATAGTCTTTTTGTTGCGCCAGAAGCGAACGATAAAGCCCTGTAACAGGCTCAGCGCGAGCAGGATCGATACGGCCTTGATCAGTTCAAGAATCATTGAAAACCCGGGTTACTCCTCCACGAAAATAGTATAGATAATGGCGAGCGAAATAAAGGCATATACTTTTATCAGCAACGATCCTCAGCGGGAGATCCATGGAGCAGGAGCCGTGAGCGAATTTCGGATCCGATTCTACCCCCATCTCCTGCTTCCAGGGAGGTAAGGAGCAACAACTGCTGGTGTCCGAAACCAGCTAAAAATGGTAGCAACACGCTTAGCGCCTTGCCAGAGAAACGGGGGTAATCGTTTCTTCCGGCCGACAGGTGCGACGGGATGCCGGTGATTCTCGCCGGCATCATGGCCTCGTCGGCGTCGCCGCGATAGCGCGTGAGGCCGTCCTGTCAATACAGGAGAAACGGCAGTGACCTCGATCAACAATATCGCCATCGCAACCCCGGACTTTCGCAGCTATCCGATGCATCCGGGCATCGTCGAGGCATCGATAAAGGGCTCCTGCGTCGAGCTGCGCTGGGCCGACGGCCAGCAGGGGCGCTTCCATCATGTCTGGTTGCGCGCCAACTCGGCTGACGACCGTTCTATCGATCCGCATTCGCGCGAACGGATTTACGACCTGCTCGATTTCCCGCTCGACATAAAACCGGTGTCGGTATCGGTTTCGGAGCAGGATGCACTCGACGTGGTCCGGGAAGGCGACGGCCACAGCAGCCGCTTCCATCCGGGATGGTCGCGGCGCGCGCGACCGGGTTCTAGCGGGCATGGCATCGCCCCTCGACGAGTTACGCTTGCTCGACCTGTCGATCGACTCGACGGGTCCGCTGGCATCGATGATGCGGGCCGACGCCACCTGTGTCGACTCGTGCTTCAAACCCCGAATAACAATCCCTGAAAACGAGTGGCATCACTCGGTAACGAATAAACCCTGAGGACTCCCTGATGACCTATGAACACCTGTTAACCGAAGTCGACGACGATAAAATCTGCTGGATTACGCTGAATCGCCCCGAATGCATCAACGCGTTCAATACCAGGCTGTGCCAGGAAATGTCGCAGGCGCTGGAGGCGGCGGACCGTGACGACAATGTGCACGTCGTGGTGTTGCGCGGCGCCGGCAAGGGGTTTTCCTCCGGGCACGACCTGAAGGAAGACGCCGACGATGACTTCCCGTCGGCCTATGCGTACCGCAACCATTACCTGCAGCAGCAGCACGAGTTCACCGCGCCCTGGCGGATTTCCAAACCGGTCATCGCCAGCGCGCATTATTGCGCGATCGGAAAGGGTTTCGAGATCGCAACGCTTTGCGACATTACCATCGTCACCGACGATTGCCGGCTCGGCTACAAGGAAATGCGCTACGGTATTTCCGGCTTCCACATGATCCTGCCGTGGCTGGTCAACATGAAAACCGCGCGCGACCTGATGTTGACCGGGCGCGAGCTCGATGCGCGGGAAGCGAAGGATCTCGGGCTCGTGACCGAGGTCGTCAAGCCCGACGAACTCGCGGCGGCAACCCTGAAAAAGGCGCGCCTGGTGGCGGCGCTGCCGAACGAAATGCAGCGTATCCACAAGCATTACGTCAATCACGTGTATGACCTGATGGGACACAGTTCGGCGGTGAACTGGTACAACGACCTGATGACGATGATGTCGTTCTGCCCGACCGAGCTGTACCAGAAATTTTCCGAGATCACGCTGGAGAAAGGCCTGAAGACGGCGCTTGCCGAGACCAACGCGCGCTACAACGGGCTCGACTAGTGGCATGGTTGATAGCCAGGGTTTTACAACCTTGCGCGCGCTTCGAAAGCCACGCAAACTGTCAGGTGATTCGTGTTATCGCTATACTTGGCGCCACTCCGAAATTCGAGGCTACCGTATTGAGCGATCAGGTTAAGGTGCGCAGCAAGCTCGAGCTCAGCGATGAGCGGGCAGTGATTCCCGTAGCGGAGATCATTGATCTGGTTAGCGTGATTTTTCAAAACATTGGCTGTAGCCCGGAGATTTCCCGACAGGTGGCGGAGCACCTCGCCGATGCGAACCTGTGCGGCATGGAATCGCATGGATTGATGCGCACGCTGCAGTATGCCGATCAATTCGAATCGGGCTACATGCGCGCCGATGTCCAACCCGAAATCACAACCACCGAACGCGGTGCGACGATCGTCGACGGCAACGGCGGTATCGGCATACCGGCGATGCATCTTGCGATCGACGAGGGATGCCGGCTCGCGCAGCGGCAGGGCGTGTCGGCGGTTGCGATACGCAACGTCGGCCACACCGGCAGGCTCGGCGCGTTTACCGAGGCGGCTGCTTATCGTGGATTTCTGAGCATTTGCTTCGGCGGCGGCGGCCGCCAGAAGTGGCGCCAGGTAGCGCCCTACGGCGGGCGCAAGGCGATGTTGCCGACCAATCCCTACAGTATCGCGGTGCCGGGCGGCGAACGCGGGCCAATGATGTTCGATTTCGCGACCTCGAAAATCGCCGGCGGCTGGATTTACGCGGCGCGCAGCGCCGGCGCGCGCTTGCCGGACAATGTGTTGATGAACAGCGACGGAGTGGTGACGCGCGATCCCGAGGATTACTTCCGCGGCGGTGCGATCATGCCCTCCGGCGGCCACAAGGGGTACGCGCTGGCGCTCGCCGCCGAGATCGTTGCCGAGGCCATGCTGGGCCCTACCGAAACCGAGGGTAGCTGGCTGCTGCTGACGCTGGATACCGCGCGTTACCGGGAGGCATCGACGATGCAGCGCATCGCCGAGGAAATTCTCGACGAACTGCGCAACTGCCCGCCGGCGCCGGGTTTCGAACGCGTCGAAATCCCCGGCGAGCGCGAACGCGAGCACCGCGACAGGACCGTCGGCGGCGGCATCGCGTTGCCGCGGCAAACCTGGCAGCAGATCAGGGCGCTCGCCGAAAGGCTCGAAAGCGAAAAAAGGACTACTTGAAATTCAGCGCGATATGATAGTCGGGCGGTTCATTGATGTTGATCGACACCGGGCACTGGCGCATGCGCCGCCTGATATAAGCGATCGAACCCTGGTCGGCGCTACCCTCGCGCAGCACCGCGTCGATCACGAGTTTAACCCGCTTTAGCTTCCAGTCGCCGCCCGCCCTCAACTCCATGGTTTCGTCGGCGCGTTTCAGCCGCAGGCCGCGTTCGGTGCTGTTGGCGTGGAAACTAGTGTGCTGGCAGACGAAAAACGAGTAGACGAAAAGCAGAATGCCGGGTGATTTAACGCCGAGCTTGAGCGGGATCCAGCCCTCGTCGGTCAGCAGTTCGGCCTCGAGGCGATGCAGCTTGTTTTTTTCTCCCTGGTAGTGAAAGGATGCACGTAAACTAAACCGATGCTCTGCCATTGCTGCTCCGTTACGGTTGTCGTCAATGCGTCCGCGGGATGCGGTGGTTCACGCAGTGACAGGGCTTAAAGCATATCACGCGGCTTAAAAATTCAAATATCAATTCGGTTATATAATCGGATCCCTGTCGATGCTGCCGTAGGGGTCCTGGTCAGGCGGTTTCGGTCGACCGGGTGTCGACCAGAGCGGAGCGGGGGTGTTGCGCAACGATCCGGATCAGGTCGTCGCCGTACAGGTCGAGCTTGCGTTCGCCGATGCCGGGTATCGCGGCGAGATGCCCGATGCTGTCGGGGCGCAGATCGCAGATCGCGTACAGCGTTTTATCGTGCAGGATAACGTAGGGCGGTACGCCCTGCTGCTGCGCCAGCTCGGTGCGATGCTGGCGCAGCGCCTCGAACAGGGCTGCGTCGGCATCGCGAAGCTCCGGCTTCTCCCTGCTCGCCGCCGGTTTTACCGGTTTTATCGCTTTCTGGAACTTGCGCAGCATCAGTTGCTGTTCGCCCTTCAGCAGCGGGCGGGATGCCGATGTCATCTTCAGCGCGCCGTAATTGTCGATATCGCTGTCGAGGTATCCGAGCGCGATCAATTGCCGGAACAGGCTGCGCCATTCGTTGGCATCGAGATCGCCAATGCCAAAAGTGCTGAGTCGATCGTGGCCGTTTTGCAGGATGCGTTCCCTGGCATTGCCCATCAGCACGTCGATGACGTAGTTGACGCCGAAGCGCTGGCCGGTGCGGTAAACGCAGGACAACGCCATGCGCGCGGCCTCGGTCGCATCCCAGGTCTGCGGCGGTTCCACGCAGTTATCGCAATTGCCGCAGGGCCTGTCCATGGATTCGCCGAAATACTCGAGCAGGGTCTGCCGCCGGCAGCGCGTTTGTTCGCACAGGCCCAGCATCGCTTCCATCTTGTGATAGAGCACGCGTTTGTACTGCTCGTCGGCGTCGCTTTGCGCCATCATCTGGCGCAACGAAATGATGTCCTGCAGTCCGTAAGCCATCCACGCATTCGCGGGGTCGCCATCGCGCCCGGCGCGACCGGTTTCCTGGTAGTAGGCTTCGATGTTTTTCGGCAGGCTCAGGTGTGCGACGAAACGCACGTCGGGCTTGTCGATGCCCATGCCGAAGGCGATCGTCGCGACGATAATCACGCCATCTCGCTGCAGAAAGCTGCGCTGGTTCCCGGCGCGCGTGCCTTTATCGAGGCCGGCGTGATAGGGCAGCGCGACGCGTCCCTGCTGGCGCAGCCATGCGGCGGTTTCCTCGACCTTCTTGCGCGACAGGCAATAAACGATCCCGGCATCGCCGGGATGGTTTTCCTCGATGAAACGCCACAGCCTTTGCCGGTTGTTATCGCCCTGGGAGATGCGGTAAAAAATGTTGGGGCGGTCGAAGCTGTGGATGAAATGCTCGGCCTGCTGCAGCTGCAACTGCTGCTCGATTTCGCGCAGCGTGCGCCGGTCCGCGGTCGCGGTCAGCGCGATGCGCGGAATTTCCGGGAAGCGCTCGTGCAAGCGGCTTAGTTTCTGGTAATCGGGTCTGAAATCGTGACCCCATTGCGACACGCAGTGGGCCTCGTCGATGGCGAACAGCGCGATCGGGCAATTGTCCAGCAGCCGCAGAAACTCTTCGCCGACGGCACGCTCGGGGGCGACGTAGAGTAAATCGATTTCGTTGTCGCGCAGTCGCTGCTTGACCTGCTGCTGCTGTTCGGGTGTCTGCGTCGAATTCAGATAGGCTGCGCCGACGCCATTCTGCGCAAGCGCATCGACCTGGTCCTGCATCAGCGCGATCAGCGGCGAAATAATGATGCCGACCCCCGCTCGCTGGATCGAGGGGATCTGGTAACAAACCGATTTGCCGCCGCCAGTCGGCATCAGCACCAGCGCGTCGCGTCCCTCGATCAGGGTGTCGACGATTTGCTGTTGCTGAAAGCGAAACTGTTGGTAGCCAAAGCGGCTGCGCAGGATATCAAGTGCCTGGGACATGGTGATATAGTCATCCTTTTGTCGATTGTATATGAACTGTCCTTGTCGGTCTGGCCTGCAATTCGACCAGTGTTGCGCTCCGTTTATATCACATGACAGGCTGCCTGAAAACGCGGAGCAGCTGATGCGCGCCCGTTTCTGCGCCTACGCGTTGGGAAACCTCGAATACCTGGAGTCGACCTGGCACCCCGATTACCGGCCGAAACCGCTGTCTATCGAGCCCGGAATACGCTGGATCGGCCTCGAAATCATCGCGGTCGATCAGCGCGAACGGCAGGCGACCGTCGAATTCGAGGCGCGGCTGCTGGTGGACGGCAGGGTAGACGCGCTGCATGAAAGCAGCGATTTCGTGCTGCAGCGGGACCGATGGGTGTATACCAGCGGCAGGCAGCTGGCGCCTGGCTTTACGCCGT
>JAOTUD010000181.1 GCA_029864065.1 Gammaproteobacteria bacterium
TGCTCAGCGCGCTGGTGACGCTGGCGATGACCGGTTTCTGGTTGTGGAAAATGATCGACGCGGTCGGTTACGAAGCCTTTGTTAGCAGCACGCTCGAGGAAGTGGTGACACGGGGCACCGGGGGAGGGCTGGTCGATTTCCTGAGCCACTTTCTGTTGTATCCATTCCATATACTCGCGGCGACGCTGCCGTTCTCGTTATTATTGCTGCCGCTGGTAAATCGTCCAGTCCGCGACGGCCTGTTGCAACGGCACCCGGAAATATTCAGGTTCGCGGTTATCGCGGTTTTGTTCAACCTGCCGCCGTACCTGTTGCGCGACGGCCTGTCGGTGCGCTATTTCATGCCGATGATGCCCACCATGCTGGTGATCACGGCGCTGGTTTACGATTTCCTGGTCACCGATTCGTCGGCGCTGGCGCAGACCTGGCGTAAGGTCATTACACGCGTCGTTGGAATATTGAGCCTGGTACTCGCGTTCTGCGTCAACCTGCTGCTATTTCCGGAGCAACTGGGGCTGGCCGCAAAGCCGGTGGACCTGCTGCCGGTGCCGCTGGTCTACCTGTTATCGGCAGCCGCGCTAATCATGGCGCTGCTGGTGCTCAAGCTTTCGTGGCAACAGAACAGACGCTACCTGATGTTTTCGCTGCTCTGCATGATGCTGGTTTGGCGCGTGCTTTATTTCGATATCGTGTTGCCGCACAGGACCGCCAAACTCAAGCTGACCGAGGATTTTCCGGGACTCGCCGCCATCATCCTGGAAACCGTGCCACCTGTTTCGCTGCCCGTCAGGACTTACGGATCGATACCCAATCCACTATGGTTTCATATGGGTTACGGCAACCTGATAACGGCGCCGAAGGCCGCTGCTTCCGGGATGGGAGCGGCGGGATATATCGTCGTCTATCGCCGGGTTCTCGAGCAGTTGCGGGCAGAGGGGATGCAAACCGAGGAGCTTGCGCATATTACCTTCGAGGATCAGGACCTTGTATTTGCCCGCGTTCGCCGCGACTGAGCGATGCGCTGAAGGTTTCCATTCGATGCCAGGGCCGATGTTGTCTTTGCAACCGGCTGATCCGTTATCGATCCGAACCCAGCAGAGCCATACCTACGCAGGCCGATTCGTGATTCGCGTGATCCGGCTACCCGGAGTGGGGGCATATTACGTCGGCGAGCAGATAGCGTCCTGCTTCGCTTGCGCATCACCTCGCAGCTTGCCGAGCCTGCCTTCCAGGATTTGAATCTCCTTACGCAGGATACGGGTGAAGGGTGACGGTCCGGTAATGCTCTCGATACTGCGCAGGCGTTCGTACTTGTTGACGATGTCGCGCATGACGCTGGACCTGTCGATGGCGCTATCGAGTTCCGACAGCAGGCGCGAAGTCTCGCGAATTTCTTCGCTATTGTCTGGCGGGATCATGCAACTTCCATGTCGGTTGATGTACGCCAAGACTAGCAAACCCCGGTGCTGGGAAATAGGGTTTTGCACCGATCTGCGTGTAGGAAAATTCCTACACGCAGCGGCCTAGGGCTCGCTGTCACCGCGGTAGTGCTCGGGCCAGTACAGCTTGACCACGGGGCTATCCGCCGCGTAGGTATGACAGCTGTCGAGGAAAACATTTTTCCGCTTGCCCTTCGTTTGCCGGTCGCGTCGGATCTTCTCGCTGGCCATGGTCTGGATCGCGGTGGTGGCGACCGGGCCCAGCAACTCGGTCAGGTGTGTGCAACCCCGGTTGCCGCCCATCGCCCGTTTCGATTTCTGCGTCCAGCCGGGCTCGATCCTGAGGCCGATCAAGTTGCGCGCAACGTCGATCACCTCCTTGCAGTAGTTGTAGGGCGATGCGTCGATAGTCGCATCGACGTCGACCACTTCGAGATCCAGGTTGAGCGTCAGGCGTATCGACATATCGTGCAAGGCCTCGTCGGCCTCGATCCAGCCGCCGCGGTCACGGTTTTGGAAGCGGTAGGGCTTGGTATCGACGATACGCCCCTCGATATCGAGCAATCCGTCATCGCGTTGGTAACCATGGCAGGTCACGACCCGGGTATGCGCAAGCTTGCGACTAACTGGTTTTGTCAACGGCACCGCAATCTCCACTTTTCGCTTTTTTGCTGGTTAAATTGGTGCGTGACATTATCATGCAGTATTGCCCGGGAACAGCCTTGAATGAACAAATCACTTACTCCGGCACGCTTTAGCGATCGTGGTAAAGGCATACTGATGTCTATCGGCGGTGTGCTCGTGCTGAGCCCGGACAGCCTGTTGATCAGGCTCGCCGGCCTCGACGATTTCACGCTGATATTTTACCGCGGGCTATTCCCGGTGTTCGCGATCAGCCTGGTGCTGTGGATTTATTACCGCAACCGTTTGATGGGCGCGCTGATGCGCATCGGCTGGGCGGGGATTGTCAACGGGATATTGTTTTCTGCCGTCAACATCACCTTTATCAGCGCGATTCAGCGAACCACGGTCGCCAACACGCTGCTATTTCTGTCGGCGGCGCCGATTTTCGCGGCGATCCTGTCACTGATCGTGCTGCGCGAAAGTCAGCGGCCGACCACCTGGTTGATCATCGCCCTGTCGCTGCTGAGCATTTTTATCATCGGCTGGGGCAGTTACGGCAGCGATGGCCTGGTCGGCGATTTATTTGCGCTCGGCTGCGCGCTCGTTACCGCGTGCAGCGCCGTGCTGGTGCGCTACAAGCGAGACCTGGACCTGGTGCCCTCGATCATTCTCGGCAGCGTCTTTACCGCCTGCTACGCACTGGCGCAGTCGCCTGAGCTGGCCCTGTCCGCGCCGCAATTCCTGTACGTCGCGATTATCGGCTTCATCCTGATACCTTTCGCCTTCATCGTCCTGACGATCGCGCCGCGCCTTGCCAACTCGGCCGAGGTGCAGCTGGTGTACCTGCTGGAAAGCATACTCGGCCCGCTGTGGGTATGGCTGGTGATCAGCGAGACGCCTTCGCTGAACACGATTATCGGCGGAACCATGCTGCTGCTGTCGGTGGCCTGGTTTGCGCAGCAGACCCTCAGGGACGAGGCGCTGCCGCCAGCAGGCGGTTGCTAGGTCGCGCGGCAGGCGACCAGGTTCACCATCTCGAACGCGATCGTGGCCGCCGCCAGCGACGTGATTTCGGCATGATCGTAAGCCGGCGCGACCTCGACGATATCGGCCCCCACCAGCCTGCAACCCCGCAAGCCGCGGATAATGCCGACCAGTTCTCGGCTGCTCAGACCAGCAACCTCGGGCGTTCCGGTGCCGGGCGCATGCGCCGGATCGAGCACGTCTATATCGATCGACAGGTACAGCGGATGGTCACCGATCCGGTCACGGATGCGCTTGACCACATGTTCGACGCCGTGAGACTGCAACTCGTCGCAATGCACAGTCTTGAAGCCGAGTTCCTCGTCGCGCGCCAGGTCCTCGCGGCTGTACAGCGGCCCGCGAATACCGACGTGCATCGATGCATCCTCGTTAAAAAGGCCTTCTTCGGCGGCGCGCCGGAACGGCGTGCCGTGGGTGTAAGGCGCGCCGAAATAAGTATCCCAGGTGTCCAGGTGCGCATCGAAGTGAACCAGCGCGACCGGTCCGGTAACCTTGTTCACCGAGCGCAGCAGCGGCACCGCGATGGTATGGTCGCCGCCGAGACTGACGATCACCGGCGCCTTGCCGTAGAGCTCGTCGGCGGCGGCTTCGATTTGCGCAATCGCTTCCTCGATGTTGTAGGGATTGCAGGCAACGTCGCCGGCATCGGCAACCTGTATCGTTTTGAACGGTTCGGTGTCGTAGGCCGGATGAAAGTTGGTGCGCAGATGCCGCGACGCCTGGCGGATAGCCTGCGGTCCAAAGCGTGCGCCTGGCCGGTAGCTGGTGCCCGAGTCGAACGGTACCCCGAGTATCGCGACGTCGCAGTAAGGCACGTCGCGCAATTCCGGCAATCGGCAGAATGTCGACGGCCCTGCATAGCGCGGCACCACCGTGCCGCTGACTGGTTCGATCGGGGGGTTCTTCGCCACTGACTATTACCTCGCTGCCAAGGCGATTTGTTATATCACCGATATCTGGCACAATCAAACGCGCCCGAACAGAGGACGAACGCGTGTCGATCAGGACCATATTGAAAATGGGGGACCCGAGGTTACTCGAGGTATCCCGGCCCGTCGAGCCGATCGATTCGCTGGCGCTGGCGCCGCTGTTAAATGACATGTGGGACACGATGAAAGCGGCAAACGGCGCCGGACTCGCCGCGCCGCAGATCGGCGTCATGCGCCGCGTCGTGATATTCGGCTACCAGACCAATCCGCGTTATCCGGACGCGCCGCCGGTGCCCGAAACG
The DNA here is from genome assembly GCA_029864065.1 of Gammaproteobacteria bacterium. Lineage (GTDB taxonomy): Bacteria > Pseudomonadota > Gammaproteobacteria. The sequence continues at coordinate 4,339 of JAOTUD010000181.1, forward strand.
GTGCTGATCAACCCACTAATCACGCCGTTGAGCAAGGCCATCGAAAACGACTGGGAAGGCTGTCTCAGCGTGCCCGGCATGCGCGGTATCGTGCCGCGCTTCGAGCGGATCCGCTACCAGGGTTTCGATCAATACGGCCAGCCAATCGATCGCGAGGTCTCGGGATTTCACGCCCGCGTGGTGCAGCACGAATGCGATCACCTCGATGGCATTCTCTACCCGCTGCGTATCGAGGATATGCGCAATTTCGGCTACCTGGATACGCTGTCGGAGCAGGGCATCATCAAGCTCCAACCCTGCGACGATGAGCCCTGAGAATGGCCCGCGCGCCGTGCGCTACGCGTTATTGTCGAGCGGCGCAAACTTCTCCTGCGAGGTAATGCAGGGGCTGATCGATCGGGATTTTCGACCTGACCTGGTGGTTTTGCCCGAGTATCCGCCCGCGGCGCGGAGCGCAGAGCCCGATCTGGAAATTGTCGCGGCCACGCCGCGGCGCCGGCTGCTGGCGCTGGCTGGCAAGATCGATATCGCCTACGCGCCCGCGGCGCGGCAGCGGCAATGCGCGCGGCTGATTCGGCAGTCCGCAATCGAGTTCCTGCTGGTCGCATGCTGGCCCTATCTGATCGACGCCGCGATTATCGAAAGTGCCGAAAAAGCCGCGCTCAACCTGCACCCGTCGCTGCTGCCCCGTTTTCGCGGGCCAGATCCCGTCGCACAACAGCTGGCGGCGGGGGAAGCAAACTTTGGGGTTACCCTGCATCAATTGAATCAACGTTTCGACGGTGGAGATATCATCGCGCAGGCCGCATTGCGCAGCCCGGGTCTGAGGCCACGGCGTGATATAGTTGAAGGTCATTGCGCCAGGCTCGGCGTCGAACTTTTTATCGATGCGATCGGGCGCTATCCAGACTGGAAGCCGATCTCACAATCCTATCAGTCGGGCGCGACCGACTGAAAAAATGCCCTGGTGTCGGCCTCGCTGGCGCCGACTTCCTGCGCGATACCGTGCATGATCGCGCCGACATCGCCATCCGGATTCGCCAGGTGTTGCTCGCACACCATCGCCCCGATCGGGCCAAAATGATGAATGGCGGCGGCCTCGATTACCTTTTTCAGGCTGGCGTCGACTGCGCGCGGACCCGCGCTATCGCCAGTCGTCATGGGCGAGGTCGGGTCGTCGATAAGGGTTGTCAGCGTGGTCGTTTCGTCGAGGGTATTTGCCGTCAGCCGGGACAGGATGCTGCCGGTATCCAGCGCTTCCCCGGTGACGCCCTGGATATCGCCGTTGGGGTGCTCGCTGATTTTCGCGCGCTCTATTTGCGTGATTAACAGCAGCGCAGCGAGGCCTTTCTTGACGCGATAGGTCAGCAGCACGATTTCACCGTGGTCGAAGCCGACCTGGAACGAGTGCCTGCTGTCGCTGACGCCGGTGATCAGGCCGCTGAAGGCGTTGTGGTGATGGTTTTTCACCCGCTCGACGAAATCGTCGTAAAGAATCCAGTTACTCAACGCTGCTCCGCATAGACATCGTCGCTAGCGCGCCGGTAACGACCAGCAGCGGTGCAAACATTACGGCGACAGAAGACTCGAGAAATTGCATGGTTATTTTCCCCCTACATTCCATATACTTTCACCCGCGGCCCGATGGTTAAGTCTGGCGGCTGCGTACGCAATGTAATTACCCAGGATTTTTATTATTATTATCAACGATCTACAAAGTGTACTTGAATTTTACTTGAAGAAACTACGTGACCTTTGATGTACTGAGTATGGACCAGAATTCAAATTTTTCCTCATTTTCTAGCCGATGACGGGGCCTTCCACGATAGAGTCCCAGGTCGCCTTCGATTACGAACACATCTGGCACCCCTACAGCGCGAGGCACAGCAAGCTGCCGGTTTATCATGTCGATTCGGCAAGCGGCGTATATTTGCATCTTTCCGATGGCCGGAAACTGCTCGACGG
>JAOTUD010000182.1 GCA_029864065.1 Gammaproteobacteria bacterium
GCCGAGGTCAAGCCGGGCGATATCCTGGTCGGCAAGGTTACGCCGAAAGGCGAAACCCAGCTGACGCCAGAAGAAAAGCTGCTGCGCGCGATTTTCGGAGAAAAGGCTTCCGACGTTAAGGACACCTCGCTGCGCATGAAGTCGGGCGTTACCGGTACCGTTGTCGACGTCCGCGTTTTCACCCGCGACGGGGTCGAGAAGGATGCGCGCGCGCTCGATAACGAACGCATCGAGATCGCTGCGCTGAAAAAAGACCTGGACGACCAGTTTCGCATCATCGAGGAAAACATTTACCAGCGCGTGGCGCGGCTTTGCACCGGCAAGAAAGCCAGCGGCGGTCCCGGTGGCATGAAGAAAAACGGCGTGATTACCGCCGATTACCTCGCCTCGATAGGGCGCGACCAGTGGTCGAAGATACGCGTTATCGACGACAAGCTGGCCAAGCAGATGGAATCGCTGAACGAGCAGCTCGAATCGCAGCGCGCCGAGTTCGACCGCCTGTTCGAGGAAAAGAAAAAGAAAGTCACCGCCGGCGACGATCTCAAGCCAGGCGTGCTGAAGATGGTCAAGGTCTACGTTGCGGTCAAGCGCCGCATGCAGCCCGGCGACAAGATGGCGGGTCGCCACGGCAACAAGGGCGTGGTATCGATGATCGTACCCGAAGAGGATATGCCTTATCGCGAGGACGGCACGCCTGTAGACGTGGTGCTAAACCCGCTTGGCGTGCCCTCGCGCATGAACGTCGGCCAGATCCTCGAAGCGCACCTCGGCTGGGCCGCGGCCGGTCTCGGCTTGAAGATCGGCGAAATGCTGGACCAGCAGCGCAAGGTCGAGGAGTTGAAGACTTTTCTGAGGAAAATCTACAACAACAACTCCGAGAAACTGAGGCTCAAGGAACTCAGCGACGGCGACATCTTACAGCTCTGCGAAAATCTCAGGGGCGGCGTGCCGATGGCGACCCCGGTATTCGACGGCGCCGAGGAAGAGGAAATCAAGAACATGCTGGCGCTGGCGGAACTGCCCGAAACGGGTCAGACCACGCTGATCGACGGTCGCACCGGCGAGCCCTTCGATCGCCCGGTCACGGTCGGTTACATGTACATGCTGAAACTGAACCACCTCGTCGACGACAAGATGCACGCGCGCTCGACCGGTCCCTACAGCCTCGTTACCCAGCAGCCGCTGGGCGGCAAGGCGCAGTTCGGCGGCCAGCGTTTCGGCGAGATGGAAGTCTGGGCGCTGGAATCCTACGGCGCGGCTTACACCCTGCAGGAAATGCTGACGGTCAAGTCGGACGACGTCAACGGCCGTAACAAGATGTACAAGAACATCGTTGACGGTGATTTCAGCATGGAGGCTGGAATGCCCGAATCGTTTAACGTTCTGCTCAAGGAAATCCGTTCCCTAGGCCTGAACATCGAACTTGAGCAGGAATAACTATGAAAGACTTACTGAATCTCTTAAAGAAACAGGGTGCGGACGAAGATTTTGACCACATCCGGGTAGGCCTGGCCTCGCCAGACATGGTTCGTTCCTGGTCTTACGGTGAGGTCAAGAAGCCAGAGACTATCAACTATCGCACCTTCAAGCCGGAGCGCGACGGTCTTTTCTGCGCCAAGGTTTTCGGTCCGGTCAAGGATTTCGAGTGCCTGTGCGGCAAGTACAAACGCCTCAAGCATCGCGGCGTGGTCTGCGAAAAGTGCGGCGTCGAGGTTACCCAGACCAAGGTGCGCCGCGAGCGTATGGGCCATATCGAACTGGCCTGCCCGATCGCACATATCTGGTTTCTGAAATCGCTGCCGTCGCGCATCGGGCTGCTGCTCGACATGACGCTACGCGATATCGAGCGCGTGCTCTACTTCGAGGGCTTCGTCGTCATCGATCCGGGCATGACCACGCTGGAGAAAGGCCAGCTGCTGACCGACGAGTCCTACCTCGAGGCGATCGAGGAATTCGGCGACGATTTCAACGCCAAGATGGGCGCCGAGGCGGTTTACGAGCTGCTGCAGGACGTGGACCTGAACCATGAGGCCCAGGATCTGCGCGACGAAATCGAAAGCACCAAGTCGGAAACCAAGTTCAAGCGACTGTCCAAGCGTCTCAAGCTGGTCGAGGCATTCATCGATTCGGGCAATCGTCCGGAATGGATGGTCATGACCGTGCTGCCGGTACTGCCGCCCGACCTGCGCCCGCTGGTGCCGCTCGATGGCGGCCGCTTCGCGACCTCGGATCTGAACGATCTATACCGCCGCGTCATCAACCGCAACAACCGTCTCAAGCGCCTGCTCGAGTTGAACGCGCCCGATATCATCGTGCGTAACGAAAAGCGCATGCTGCAGGAATCGGTCGACGCCTTGCTCGACAACGGTCGCCGCGGCCGCGCGATCACCGGCACCAACAAGCGTCCGCTGAAATCGCTGTCCGACATGATCAAGGGCAAGCAGGGCCGCTTCCGCCAGAACCTGCTCGGCAAGCGTGTCGACTACTCGGGCCGCTCGGTTATCGTGGTTGGCCCGACGCTCAAGCTGCATCAATGCGGGCTGCCGAAGAAAATGGCGTTGGAACTGTTCAAGCCGTTTATCTTTAGCAAGCTGCAGATGCGTGGGCTCGCGACCACGATCAAGGCCGCGAAAAAGCTGGTCGAACGCGAAGTCGCCGAAGTCTGGGATATTCTCGAGGAAGTCATCCGCGAACACCCGATCATGCTCAACCGCGCGCCGACGCTGCACCGTCTGGGTATCCAGGCATTCGAGCCGATCCTGATCGAGGGCAAGGCGATTCAGCTGCACCCGTTGGTCTGTACCGCCTTCAACGCCGACTTCGACGGCGACCAGATGGCGGTGCACGTGCCGCTGTCTATCGAGGCGCAACTCGAAGTACGCGCGCTGATGATGTCGTCCAACAATATTCTGTCGCCGGCCAACGGCAAGCCGATCATCGTGCCGACCCAGGATATTATCCTCGGGCTCTACTACATGACGCGCGACAAGATCAACGTACAGGGCGAAGGCATGATCTTTGCCGACGCCAAGGAAGTGCTGCGCGCCTATCACGGCAAGGTGATCGAACTGCAGGCGCGTATCAAGTGCCGCGTGCTCGAATACCACAAGGACGAAAAAGGCATCCGCGTGCAGACCCGGACCCTGGTCGATACCACGGTCGGTCGCGCCATTCTGAGCGAAATGCTGCCCGAAGGCCTGCCATTTTCGTTGATCAACCAGACGCTGGACAAGAAGGCGGTGTCGAAGCTGATCGACGCCTGTTACCGCGAAGTGGGTCTCAAGGACACGGTTATTCTCGCCGACCAGTTGATGTACACCGGTTATCACTATGCCACCCGCTCGGGAATTTCGATCGGCGTCAACGACATGATCGTGCCGGAAGCCAAGGTCGAACTGATCAAGGCTGCCGAGACGGAAATCAAGGACATCGAAAAGCAGTGGTCCACCGGCCTGGTTACCTCGGGTGAGCGCTACAACAAGGTGGTCGACATCTGGTCGCACGCCAACGATAAGGTGGCGCGCGCGATGATGAACGAGATCGGCAAGGAAACCGTGGTCGACGCCGAGGGCAACGAGGTGGTGCAGGATTCGTTCAACTCGATTTTCGTCATGGCCGATTCCGGCGCGCGCGGTAGCGCGGCGCAGATACGCCAGCTCGCCGGCATGCGGGGCCTGATGGCCAAGCCGGACGGCTCGATCATCGAAAACGCGATCACCGCGAACTTCCGCGAGGGCCTGGACGTTCTGCAATACTTTATTTCGACTCACGGCGCGCGCAAGGGTCTTGCCGACACCGCGCTCAAAACCGCGAACTCCGGTTACCTGACGCGCCGGCTGGTCGATGTCTCCCAGGATCTGGTCGTCAATATGGACGATTGCGGTACCGAGGAAGGGATCGTGCTGCGCCCCGTCATCGAGGGTGGCGACATCGTCGTCGATCTCGGTGAGCGCGTGCTCGGACGCGTGATCCAGCAGGATCTCGAGGACGTCAAGGGCAAGGTGATCATCGCTCGCGGAACCCTGCTCGAAGAGCGCGAAGTCGAAATTATCAACGAGCTCGGCATCGACGAATTGATGGTGCGCTCGGCGGTAACCTGCGAGACGCGGCACGGTATCTGCGTGCAGTGTTACGGTCGCGAACTGGCGCGCGGGCACAAGGTCTGCAAAGGCGAGGCCGTTGGCGTTATCGCAGCGCAGTCCATCGGCGAGCCCGGCACCCAGTTGACGATGCGTACCTTCCACATCGGCGGCGCCGCGAGCAGCTCAGCCTCGGTCAACAGCATCGAGGTCAGGAACAATGGCAGCGTGCGTTTCCACAACATCAAGGTGGTGCAAAACTCGAGCAAGCGCCTGATCGCGGTTTCGCGCTCCGGCGAAGTCGGCGTTGTCGACGAAAACACAGGTCGCGAAAAAGAGCGCTACAAGATTCCCTATGGCGCGGAATTCGCCGTCGTCGATGGCGCCAAGGTGACTGCAGGCCAGACGCTTGCCACCTGGGATCCGCATATGCACCCGGTCATCACCGAGGTTGCCGGCAAGGTCAAGTTCAGCGACTTTGTCGAAGCGGTAACGGTACAGCATCGCGTCGACGATATGACCGGTTTGACCACCATCGAAGTCATGGAAGATTCGATTCGCTCCAATACGGGCAAGGAATTGCGCCCGACGGTGGAGCTGGTCGACAGCAAGGGTAAGGTGCTCTGTTATGCGGGCACCAATATCCCGGTACATTACATGCTGCCGGGCGGCGCTTTCGTCAACGTCGAAGACGGCGCCAGGATCAAGGTCGGCGACGTGCTTGCGAGGATTCCGCAGGAATCGACCAAGACTCGCGATATTACCGGCGGTCTGCCGCGCGTTGCGGACCTGTTCGAAGCGCGCAAGCCCAAGGAACCGGCGATTCTGGCTGAAATGACCGGCACCGTCTCTTTCGGTAAGGAAACCAAGGGCAAGAAGCGCCTGGTCATTACCGATAGCGAAGGCGAATCGAACGAAACCCTGATACCGAAGTTCCGCCACATCAACGTGTTCGAGGGTGAGTCTGTCGAGAAAGGCGAAACCCTGGTCGACGGTGAACTCGATTCGCACGATATCGTGCGCATCAAGGGCGTGCGCGACCTGACCAACTACATGGTCAACGAGGTGCAGGACGTGTACCGGTTACAGGGCGTGCAGATCAACGACAAGCACATCGAGGTTATCGTGCGCCAGATGCTGCGCAAGGTCACCATCGTGGACGGCGGCGATACGCGGCTGCTGCGCGGTGACCAGGTCGACAAGGCGCGCGTGCTCGATACCAACGACAAGGTCGTGGCGATGAACAAGAAACCGGCAACCTATGAACAGGATCTGCTCGGTATCACCAAGGCATCGCTGGTGACCGAATCGTTTATCTCGGCGGCTTCGTTCCAGGAAACCACGCGCGTGCTGACCGAGGCAGCGGTCAAGGGCGCCAAGGACGACCTGCGTGGCCTCAAGGAGAATGTCATCGTGGGCCGCCTGATCCCGGCAGGTACCGGGCAGACTTACCACGAAGAGCGTCGACGCAATCGCATCCAGCCCGCGATGCCGGTAATGCCCGATATGGAAGCGCTCGAAACGGCCGTCGAAGGCCCGGCGGAAGCCGCTTCCGAGGAGACCGCGGTATCGGAATAAGCGGTTGACAGGTGGCGGTTTGGCCCCTAAAATTCCGCCTCCCATAATAGCAGGCTATACGGTTGTATAGCCTGCTGTTCGTTGAGAACCCGAAACCTGGCTGGGCCCACTCACGATTATGTGGGGCAAGCCAGGCGCTGGAAAAGCAGGCGAAAGTTTTGTGTTTTTCCAACATTTTCAATGGCTTGCCAGCCTCTGGCAATGGTTTTACCCGCGCTAGCGCGGCAGCTCCGAACAGATTGGAGCGATTCGAAGATAGCTCGCAGGAGAGACGAATAGATGGCCACAGTTAACCAGCTGGTACGTAAACCGCGCCAGTCGAAGCGCAGCAAGAGTAACGTACCCGCGCTCGAAGCGTCACCGCAAAAGCGTGGCGTATGTACCCGCGTTTACACCACGACCCCGAAAAAGCCTAACTCGGCGCTACGCAAGGTCGCGCGCGTGCGCCTGACGACTGGTTACGAAGTGGCCTCTTATATCGGCGGCGAAGGCCATAACCTGCAGGAGCACTCGGTGGTGCTGGTGCGCGGCGGCCGCGTCAAGGATTTACCGGGCGTGCGTTACCACGTAGTGCGCGGCAGCCTCGATACCCAGGGCGTCCCGGATCGGCGCCAGGGCCGTTCAAAATATGGCGC
>JAOTUD010000183.1 GCA_029864065.1 Gammaproteobacteria bacterium
GTTCCTCGACCTTCTTGCCGACCACCATCATCATGTCGGCGAACTCGTCGACGACGACGACGATATAAGGCAGGGTTTCGAGATCCTCGGGTTCGGCATCCGGGTTCAACAGCAGTTCCTTTTTATCGAACAGCGGATCCTTGAGCGGATGACCCGCGGCGACCGCTTCCCTGATCTTGCGGTTGTAGCCCGAGATATTGCGCACCCCGAGCGACGCCATCAGCCGGTAGCGCCGCTCCATCTCGGCAACGCACCAGCGCAGCGCGTTGGCGGCCTCCTTCATGTCGGTGACCACCGGCGCGATCAGGTGCGGGATGCCCTCGTAGATATTGAGTTCCAGCATCTTGGGATCGATCAGGATCATGCGCACGTCCTCGGGCGTGGCCTTGAACAGGATGCTGAGCAGCATCGCGTTGAGGGCGACCGATTTGCCCGACCCGGTGGTGCCGGCAACCAGCAGGTGCGGCATCTTGGTCAGATCGGCGACCATGGCCTCACCGCTGATATCCTTGCCCAGCGCCAGCGTCAACGGCGAGGCAGCCTGGTCGAAGGCCTTGGACTGCACGATTTCGCTCAACGCGACCAGCTCGCGGTTTTCGTTCGGAATTTCGAGCCCCATGACCGATTTACCGGGAATGATTTCGACCACGCGCACGCCGATGACCGACAGCGAGCGCGCCAGGTCCTTGGCCAGGTTTGAGATCTGGCTGACCTTGACCCCCGGCGCCGGCAGAATTTCGAAACGCGTGATGACAGGCCCCGGGTGCACCGATTCGACCTGGATTTCGATACCGAAATCGAGCAGCTTCAGCTCGAGCTGCTTCGACATTGCCTCGAGCGCGGACTTGCTGTAACCCGCGACCCGGGGTTTGGGCTTGTCCAGCAACGCCAGCGGGGGAATCGTGCCCTTGCCCTTGCCGTTGGTCTTGAACAGCGGGATCTGCTTTTCCTTTTCGACGCGCGGGCTGGTCTCGATCTGTTCGACGACCGGTTCGATCTTAACCGGCCTGCGTTGCTCCTGTTTCTGCTGCTGGACCTGGAAAACCTGCTCGCGTTCGTTGCGGTTGCGATTACCCTCGACCTTGTCGCGCATCATGTAGTAGCGATCGATAAGCCAGTCGAGCAGCATCAGCGTGTACTTGCCGGTATTGTCGACCAGGGCAAGCCAGGAAAGCCCTATAAACAGCGTCAGCCCCGCGAGGAACAGCGCCAGGTGCATAACGGTGGCGCCGACGAACCCGAGGCCCTGGGAAAAATAGTTCCCGGTAATCTGTCCGAGGATGCCGCCCGCGTCCAGCGGCATGGTACCGGGCACAACCGAAAAGTGCAGGCTCGACAGCGCGCAACCAGAGATCAGCGTCAGCACGAATCCGCTCCAGCGGATTATCAGCATCTGGTACTGGTCCTCCGCGCTCAGGTCACGGGTCTTGACCAGGATCATGCCGTTGTATATCAGCATGATGGGCAGCAGAAACGCGAGGAAACCGAACAGGTAGAACAGCAGGTCGGCCATCCAGGCGCCAGCGGTTCCACCGAAGTTCGCAACATCGCCGTGACTGCCGCTGTGCGACCAGGACGGGTCCAGCGCGTCGTAGCTGAACATCGCCACCAGGAAATAGCCGGCGAGCGCGAACGACAGCAACATGCCCGCCTCGCGCAGGCGCTGGCTAACCTGCCCGGCAAACATCAGTTTTCTGTCGTGCTCGTCCGAGCGCGATTTGGGTCTAGCTTGCGCCACCTGGAAAACAGCCTCGCGTAAAATCGCGTATTTTACATGATCCGCTCCGCCATGAACCAGAATTAATCCCATTGAAAATAACTTCCCGATAGCCATATAGTCACGACGGCGTTTTATCATTACCATTGGCGTCTTTTTTCAGCCCCAGATCCTGAGAGTCAACTATGTCCGAACCCAAACACAGCCGCGTCATTATTCTCGGCTCCGGCCCGGCCGGTTACTCGGCGGCGGTTTACGCCGCGCGCGCGAACCTGAAACCAACGGTTATCACCGGTGTCGAAGCCGGCGGGCAGTTAATGACGACCACCAACGTCGACAACTGGCCCGGCGACGTCGAGGGCCTGACGGGACCGGTGCTGATGCAGCGCATGCAGCAGCATGCAGAACGCTTCGAAACCGAGATTGTTTTCGATCAAATCCATACCGTGTTTCTGAACGAAACGCCGAAGCGCATGATCGGCGATGCGGGCGAGTACAGCTGCGACGCGATGATCATCGCCACCGGCGCCAGCGCGATGTACCTCGGCGAGCCTTCCGAGCAAAAGTTTCACGGCAAGGGCATTTCCGCCTGCGCGACCTGCGATGGTTTCTTCTTCAAGGGTCAGAAGGTAGCCGTCATTGGCGGCGGCAACACCGCGGTCGAAGAAGCCCTGTACCTGTCGAATATCGCCGCCGAGGTAACGCTGGTACATCGTCGCGACCAGTTGCGTGCGGAAAAAATCATGCAGGACACATTGTTCGAAAAGGAAAAAAACGGCAACGTCAACATCGAATGGTTCAGCGTTTTCGACGAGGCGCTGGGCGACGAATCCGGCGTTAACGGCCTGCGCATACGCAATGTGCGGGATGAAACGACGAAGGAACTCGATGTGTCCGGTATCTTCATCGCCATCGGCCACAAGCCCAACACCGATATTTTCGCCAGCCAGCTGGAAATGAAGAACGGCTACATCGTCGTCAACAGCGGCCTCGACGGCAACGCCACCGCGACCAGCGTCGCGGGCGTCTTTGCCGCCGGCGACGTCATGGACCACGTCTACCGCCAGGCGGTTACTTCCGCCGGCAGCGGCTGCATGGCGGCCCTCGACGCCGAAAAATACCTCGATGCCAAGGAACTCGGATAGCACCGAACTCAGCGTCAGCGTCACCCACTCCCTGAGCGATATTCCGGCCGAGGAATGGGATGCGCTCGGCGCTGGCGCCTACCCGTTTACACGCCATTGCTTTCTTTACGGGCTGGAGTTGCACCAGTGCCTGGAACCGTTCGGCTGGCACCCGGTCTATTTCCAGGTGCGCAAAGGGCAACAATTAGTCGCCGCTATCCCCTGCTATATCAAGACAAATTCCTACGGTGAACTGGTGTTCGATCACGCCTGGGTCAACGCCTATAACCGCAGCGGTCTCGATTACTACCCGAAGCTGGTCACGGCGATTCCCTACACCCCGGCGACCGGCGAGCGTTTCCTGATCCATGGAGACCTGGCCGACGATGCGCAATCCGAGCAAGCATTGCGGGAGTTACTTTGCCGGGCTGTTCAGGGTTTTTGTTCTGACCAGAAACTGAGTTCATGGCACCTCCTGTTCGCCGAAAAGAACGTGCTCGACGGGCTCGTCGAGCACGACATCATGGAACGCAGCGACGTGCAGTTTCACTGGCAAAACCACGCATACCGCAATTTCGACGATTTCCTGGCGCGCCTGACCTCGCGCAAGCGCAAGAACATCAGGAAGGAGCGCGCCAGCGTCGCGGCGCAGAAACTCGATATCAGGATGCAGCACGGCGGCGATCTGGACGCGGCCGACTGGCGGCGCATCCACGACCTGTACGCGGGCATTTATGAGCGCAAGTACGGCACCGCGACGCTTACCCCGGCATTCTTCCAGCATGTTGGCGAACAAATGTCGCGGCAGGTTCTCGTCGCAGCAACTCGCGACCAGGGCCAGATCGTCGCGGCCTCGTTGTTTTTTCGCAGCGACACCCATCTTTATGGCCGGGTCTGGGGATGCGATCAATACTTCCACAACCTGCACTTCGAATGCTGTTATTACCAGGGTATCGATTACTGCATTGCCGAGGGGCTGGAGTATTTCGATCCGGGCGCGCAGGGTGAACACAAGCTCGCCCGGGGCTTTTTGCCGACATTGACCTGGTCGGGCCACTGGATCGCGCATCCGCAGTTTCGCGCGGCGATCGAGCAATTCCTCGGGCAGGAACGCCGCTATATCGAAAGCTACTACGCGGATCTGCTCGATCACTCGCCCTACCGCCAGGCAGAATGCCAATAATACACTTTAAGTATATATTTTAAGTTATTGATTTAAATATGATTCCTTGGCTCGACCCAAACGCCCGACCGCATTTCCCGGATACCGCATCGGTGCTGGCCGAGCCCCCTGGGCTTCTGGCCGCGGGCGGCAGCCTAGATGTCGAGTGGTTGCTGGTTGCCTATCGACAGGGCATTTTTCCATGGTTCTCGGAGAACGAGCCCATCCTGTGGTGGTCACCGGCGCCGCGGACCGTACTCTACCCGCGAGATTTCCACCGGAGCAAAAGCCTGCAAAAACTCGCGCGGCAGCGGCGCTACCAGTTTAGCGAGGATCAGGATTTCAGGGCGGTGATAGAAGCCTGCGCGGGAGAGCGCGCGGGCCAGAGCGGCACCTGGATCAACACCCCGATGATCGCCGCGTTTATCAACATGCACCGCGCCGGATTTGCGCATTCGATCGAATGTCGGCGCGACGGCAAGCTGGTGGGGGGGCTCTACGGCGTCGCGCTGGGCAAGGTATTCTTCGGTGAATCCATGTTCAGTCGCGAACCCAACACGTCGAAACTGTGCCTCGAGCACCTGGTCGATTGCGGCCGCTACCAGATGATCGACTGCCAGCTGCCCACCGCGCACCTGAAATCCCTCGGTGCGGTCGACGTCACGCGCGAGCAATTCGAAAACGCGCTGAACCGCTGGACCTAGCGTAGCAGGATTATTCCCCGCGAAATCCCGGCCTGACCTGATGTCCGGGAAATACCCGTGATATTCGCGGGCAAGGCTAGCGAAAGGGCAACACCGCAGCCACAGTCAGCCTACAAATCGAAAGCCATGAAGTAGCGGCTTGCGTCGTCGTAATTTACGCCGGCGCTGCTGACGGCAAACCCGTCCATCAGGGCGGCGGTGAGATCTGACTGGATCCTGCCCGTGGCCGGCGAGCCGTCGTCGAAGCGATTTTCGAGTAATCTTGCGATCGGCCCCTCGACCGAACCGACCACGACCACGTGCCCTGCGAGCGTCAGCGACCCGTCGCGCACGCCGATCTGACCGCCGTAAGCGTTGGAGGGCTGGGTCTCGTCATCGCCCCCGCCCGGGATCAGGCCCGCCGCGCGCAGGTGTTTCCAGAAATTCGAGGTCTCGGAGTTTACGGGCCCCATCCAGTTGCCGTCGATGGTGCCGTCGCCATCGCCGTTGATATCGATCGGAGCGGGATCGTTGATGCCATCGGTATAAATCAGGAATCGAAAGTCGGCGCGATCGTCGTCACCCGGTAGCGCCGCGTATCGATCCTGATAGGTGTTCGTTGCCACGACGATGCCGGCATGGTCGCGTTCGATACGCTTCAGCTTCGCGTTGGTGATCATTTCACGGCCCTTCAGAACACCGCCGATCAGCAGGCCGATAATGACCAGCACGATCGCGATTTCGACCATGGTGAATCCCTTCTGTTTGCGCATTGGCATCTGTACCCGGTAAACAGAAATCCGGAAAGCCATGCAAATCGGGGATGGTTTGAAAAGCAGGTGGCGCTCGGTTGGCTCCGTATTACTGCCCTTTAACGGATGAGTGCCTCAATTTACCTCGATCGAGTCCGGACCTGTTATTAACTCAACAAGCGTGAGATTTAAGTATAGACAAATACCGTCGATTAACCGGCAAACACGAGACCCCGGGCCAAATTCTGTGACAGGTGTCAATCCCTGAGAACTATGCAGGCTGCAGCCTGTAGCCACGCAGAAACTCCGCAAACTCCTCGAGCGCGCGAATTCCGCTTTGTTCCGACGCGGCGCACCAGGCCTGCAGGCGCTCGACCCGGCTCGCCTGACCAGCCGAACCCCGGGCCCAGACTTCCTTCAACTGCTGCTTGAAGTGGTAGATGGTAGCGATCGTCTTGTCCTGCTGCAGCACGCGCTGGATGGTTTCGGCGGCCTGCAGATCGGGCTGGATATCCTCGCGCGTCAACAACTTCCTTGCCCGGCGGATCAATCGCCGCCCATTCGATCGGTATTGCGACGCGCCTCGCGCAACGCCGGGCGGACCACGATCTGGCCATAACGCTTGAGGATGAAAAAACGCTGGCTGACGACGGCGCGCACCGTATCCCGGTCGATCATACGCCGGTCGCGCTTGCTGACCGCCCTCGGCGCCAGCCGTTTTACCCGCGCCAGCCTGAACATGGCCAGCATGCGAATGTATATCCAGCCGAGATCGATCTCCCACCACTTGTTCGACAACCGCGCCGACGCAGCATAGGCGTGATGGTTATTATGCAGCTCCTCGCCGCCGATC
>JAOTUD010000184.1 GCA_029864065.1 Gammaproteobacteria bacterium
CTTGGCTTCCATGTCCTCGATCAGCATTTCGGCGGCGCGCGACGACATATTCTTGAGGAACTTGCCGCGCATCTCTTCGTCGACTCCCTTCAGCGCGAGCGCCAGCAGGTCGGTCGATACCTCGCGCATCATGGTCTGGATGCCACGGTCGTCGACAGCGCGCAGGTTATCGAAGACGAATACCTGTTCCTCTATGCGCATCGCGAGTTCTTCATTTTCGCTGCGCACCTGCTCCATCATCTTGTTCTCGATCGCGCTATCCATGAAATTGAGGATGGCGGCAGCGGTTTTCTCGCCGCCGACCATTGACGACTTGACGTTTTCGTTGTCGCTGAAATAGCGTTCCATGATCGAATCGAGCTCCTTGATCGCCGCCGGCTGCACGCCCTCCAGCGTGGCGATACGCATCAGGATTCCGGCGCGCATGTCCTCCGGCAGATTACTGAGCACCTGCGCCGCGCTGTCGGCTTCCAGGTAAGACAGCACGATGGCAATGATCTGTGGATGCTCGAGTCGGATAATCTCGGCGATCGATCTCGGATCCATCCATTTCAGGGACTCCAGCCCATTGCTGCCGCTACCCAGCAGAATTCTATCGATGACACCGCCGGCCTTGTCGCCCAGCGCTTTTTGCAGCATGCCCCGAATGTAGGAATCATTGCCGATTCCGACCGCCGTTTGCGATTCGAGCACGTCGAAGAAGTTATCGATGACCGCTTCAACCATGGGCCGCGATACATCGTTCATCGTCGCCATGGTCGAACCGACCAGCTGTACTTCCCTGGGTTTCATGTGCTGCAGAATTTCGGCGGCGACGTCTTCACCCAGGGTCAGTAACAACACCCCGGCCTTCTCCGCGCCCCTGACCGTGGACTGGTTTTCGCGTTGATCGTCGGCCACTATTCTTCACCTACCCACTGTTTCATGACGTTGGCAACCCGTGCCGGATCGTCCATGACCATCGAGCGCGCCATGTCCACCTTTTGCTCGTAGGTTGCATCCTTGCGCCTGACCATGGCCGCAGCGCTATTCGGATTGTCGCCGAGGTTGGGGATACCGGTCTCGCCGGGCCGGTAGTATTGCCCGTCCGCGGCCATGCCCTGCTGCATCGCCATCGGCGCGCCGAGCGTCTGCACTTCGCCCCCGCTCGCGTCTCCCGTTGCGTCGCTGTTCTTGAATGACAGCGAACGCATCAGGGGACGAACGAAAATAAAATACACCAGCACCACGCCGATAGCGCCGAGGACCTGTTTGATCAGGTTAACCACCCAGGCCTCGTCGAGCAGGCTGCGCCAGGCGGGTACGGCTTCGACCTCATGCTCGACGACCTCGAGGAAGGAAGCGTTGATGACGCTGACCGAGTCGCCGCGATTGGCATCGAAGCCAATCGTCTCCTTGACCAGGTTGACGAAGCGGGCAATTTCCGCGTCGCTGTAAGGCGCCTTGGATACGCTGCCGTCATCGGCGGTTACCCGCTTGTCGTCGATCACCACCGCGACCGACAGGCGCTGGATGCTGCCCACCGGGTTGCTGGTATGACTTATGATCCGGTCGACCTCGTAGTTGCGTGTTGCCGAGCGATTCTGGTTACCCGGAAGCTCATTGGCAGCATCGGCGGCGCCCGCTGCGGCCACCGGCTCGATAGTCCCGGCGGCAGGCGGCTGGTTGCTAAGCGCTCCCGGAATGCCGAGAGCCTGCGACAGGCTGCGATTTTCTTCCTCGCTGATTTGCTCGCTGCGTATCACGCTGCGTTCGGGATCGAAGGCCTCGCGCGTCGATTCCACCGACGCAAAATCGATTTGCGCGGCGACCTGCGCATTGACGTTTCCCTGACCCACGATGGGCTGCAGCAGGTTGATGATGCGATCGACGAAGCTGTCTTCCAGCTTGCGCGTATAGTCGAACTGGCGCGTGGTCTGCGCCATTCCCTCGTCTTCGTCATCGGTTAGCAGGCGCCCGAACTGGTCGACGACCTTGACCCCGGAGCCTTCCATCATCGGGATACTGGAGGCAATCATTTGCACGATCGCCTCGACCTGGCCAGCGTTCAGCACGCGGCCCGGGTACAGCTTGACGACAACCGACGCGCTCGGCCGGGTGCGATTGCGGATGAAGATCGACTGTTCCGGTATGGCCAGGTGCACCCGCGCCTTTTCCACCGACCGGATCGATTCCACCGAACGCACCAGCTCGGCCTCGAGCGCGTGGTTATAGCGAGCGTTTTCTATAAACTGGCTGGTGCCGAGGCCCTGGTCCTGCTGCAGCATCTCCATGCCGCTGCTGGCGCCACCGGCCAGACCCTGCGACGCGAGCAGCAGTCGCGCCTCGGACATCCTGCTTTGCTCGACCAGCAGGGTGCCGCTGGCGGCGTCCAGCTTGAAGTCGATGTCGCGCGATGTCAGGATATCGGCGGCCTGGGCCGCATCCTTGCCCGACATGTCGCTGTTGAGCGGCGCGTAATTCGGTTCCGCGCTCCACAGCACGACGACCATGCCGATCGCGATCGCCGCGGCGAGCCCGATCAGTTTGGTGAAATGGCGCACCGCGCGCGATTGCGCAACCGCATCGATCGGATTTATCTGGCGTGGAGCCATCGCGACCATCCCCTGTCCGTCGCGGCCGCCCTGGGCCTGCTGATTAATGGTTGCGTCCGCCATGTGTTACACCGACATGTTCATAACATCCTGATAGGCGCTCAGGAGCTTGTTTCGTACCTGGTTCAGCGCTTCGAAGGAAACCCTGGATTTCTGAACCGCGATCATGACCTGCGATATATCCACGTTCTCGCCCAGTTCGAAGGCCCGCGTCAGCGACGACGCCTGCATCTGGGTTTCGTTGACCTGGTCGATAGCCTGCTGCATCAATTCGCCAAATTTGACGCCTGATTCATTCCTGATCTCGGGCTGGAGCTGCTGGCCGCTGGCCAGCGATTCGAGCGCCTGCATCTGGTTCAACAAGTGGTTCTGAGCATTAATAATCATGAAATTCCCCATCGGTCGATTTCTTGACGAATTTGGCCCGATCATTCGGATCGGGCTGAAAACCGTTAAATTTTTGACATTCGGTCGCTTCAACCCGTCCTTTACGGGCCCTGTTAGCTAGTGAGCAACAATCGCGCCAACTTTTTTCGCTTCTCCGGCCCAATGACCGAACCTCAAAGAAAAGGGGACACAATACTTGATTCACCTGTGAATCAAGTATTGTGTCCCCGGAATTATTCGGGGACCGGGGCGCCCGCTTCACGCAGCCTGGCCAGCTTGTAGCGCAGCGTGCGCGGGCTGATGCCCAGTTTTTCCGCGGTCTTCTTGCGGCTGCCCCGGAACTGGCGCAGCGTCTCCAGGATTACCTCGGTTTCACGATCGCGCAGGTCGGAATGCAGCAGGCCGTCATCTTCGAACAGCGGTTCGAGCGTGGCCTGCTCGATGGCGGTCTCGAGCATGATGTCCTGGGGCTGTATTTCGTTGCCCTGCTTCATGATCAGCGCGCGCTGGATCACGTTGTCCAGTTCGCGCACGTTACCCGGCCAGTTATGCTGGCGCAAAAGCTCGCCAGCCGCGGCCGACAGCTGAATCGACTGGCCCGCGGCACGGTTGTACTGCGCGAGTATCATGCGCGCGATCGGAACGATATCGTCGGGACGGGCGCGCAGCGACGGGATCGTGATCGGGAAAACGTTGAGGCGGTAAAACAGGTCTTCGCGAAATCTCTTGTCGCGCACTTGCTGGCGCAGATCGCGATTGGTGGTGGCGATGATGCGCACGTCCAGTTCGATGATCTTGCTGCTGCCGAGGCGTTCGACCTCCTTTTCCTGCAGCACGCGCAGGATTTTTGCCTGCAGGCCCAGGTCCATCTCGGTAATCTCGTCGAGCAGCAGGGTGCCGCCCTGCGCCTGTTCGAACTTACCCATAGTGGCTTTATGCGCACCGGTAAACGCGCCCTTTTCGTAACCGAACAGGACCGCCTCGAGCATGTTTTCGGGGATCGCCGCACAGTTGATAGCGACAAAGGCCTGACCGCTTCGCGCCGAATGCTGATGGATGAACCGCGAGTAGACTTCCTTGCCCACCCCGCTCTCGCCGTTGCGCAGGACCGAGACGTCGGTTTGCGCCACGCGCTTTGCCATCAGCAGCGTTTCCTGGCTGACGCGATCCACCGCAACCAGGCCCTGGTCTACCGGCACCGGGCTCTGAATCTGCTTGCGTACCGTGCTCACCAGGTTCGCAACCTCGAAGGGTTTCACCAGGTAGTCAGCCGCGCCGGCCTGAATCGCGTCGACGGCCTGCGGAATGGATCCATAGGCTGTCATCAGGATTACCGGCACATCAATCTGGTTGCGGCGAATCGTCGACAGCAGTTCGTAACCGTTGCCGGGGCTCATCTGCACGTCGCTGAGCACCAGCGACGCCGAGTTATTCGCCAGAAAACGTTCCGCGGCGCGCCCGTTCTCGACCTCGTGAAAGCTGATCTGGTTGAGCTCCAGCGTATCGCAAATCGCTTCGCGCAACGCGTCATCATCTTCAACTACCAGTACGTCTACCATGTTTTAACTCCGTTATTTTGTATCATCGTCACGGGAATTGCTGATCTGGGTTTTCATCGCCTGCCGGCAGGGCAGGAAAATGCGGAAGCGACAGCCCCGCCCGGGCCGGGAAAAGACCGCGATGCGGCCCTGATGCGACTCGATCACCGCCTTGACGACGGCAAGACCAAGCCCGGTGCCGTCGGTCTTGGTGCTGAAAAAAGGGTCAAAGATATGCGCGCGGGTTTCCCTGTCCATACCGCAACCATTGTCCCTGACCGAGATGGACAGGAGCCCGTGCCGGGTCGTGGCGATATCGATTTCGATGCGGGGATTCGCGCCGCAGGCCTGCAGCGCGTTCATGCACAGGTTGGCGAGCGCGCCGAGCAGAGCGTCCTTGTTACCCTGCAGTTCGACGCCGCAGGCCTGACCCTCGAGCTGCAGCAGCGCGTCGCGCTGCTGCAGCTGTGGCGACAATTGTTCACGCAGGTCGCTGGTCAGTTCGCTAACCGAGAAACGTGTGGTCACAAACTGGCCGCCGTGCGCAAACACCAGCATGTCGTTAATCAGTTTTTCGATATGACGGTTGCGCGCCAGCGCTTTGCGGCAAAACGCCTGGCTGGTCTGCGCATCGGCAACGCCGTCGACGCATTGCGACAGGTAGAGCATCGCCGAGGCCAGTGGAGTCCTGATCTGGTGCGCGAGACTGGCCATCATCTTGCCCATGGTCACGAGGTGCAGGTTTTGCTGGGCGGTGCGCTGCAGTTCGCGCGTCTGCGTGACGTCGCTGAGCAGCAATACCTGGCCGGGGGCATAGCCGAGGGGACGTGTCGAGATACTGAACTGGCGGCCGTCGGCTGTTTTCAACTCGCCCTGGTCGAGCTCGGGTAGAAATACGCGCTTTACGATATCGCGCCAGGCCTGCTGGTATACGGGCGCGCCGAGCAGCTCGCGCGCGCAGGCGTTGGCCTCGATCACCATGCCATGCCGATCGAGCGCAACGACTCCGCCAGGGATTGCGTCCAGCAACTTTGCCGGCGTCTGTTGCGAGGGAGCTGCGGCAGGATTGATGCGATCGACATTTTGATTGATCTGGTCGACGCTCGCGTTGAGCCGCGCGGACAGGCGATTGAACTTGTCGAACGCCTGCTGCAGGTAATGCAACGGCTGGTCATCTTCGAGAGGATTCTGGCTTTCCATCCCCCAGATGGTGCACAAGCCAAACCAATTATAAGAAAGCTTTGTAAATCAGTTAGTTAGAAAATGACCACTTTTGAGGCCGCCGGAAATATGACGCTAATCGCTGCGTTCTATTTCGTATTTGCGCATTTTTTCGACGAGCGTGGTGCGGCGCATGTTGAGCATCGTGGCCGCGCGGGCAACCACGTTGTTGGTCTTAGACAGGGCTTGTTCGATCAGCGCAATTTCGATATCGGTGAGGTATTTTTTCATATCGATGCCGTCGTTCGGCAGCTCGCTGAGTTCCAGGTTCCGGTTAGGTTCTACCGACGTAGCGTCGCCGTTTTCGATGTCGATGGTAACACCGCCCTGGCTTTGATACTTTTCCGGAAGATCCTTGGAATCGACCACCCCATGCGGGAACAGAATGGCCAGGCGCTCGATCAGGTTGGCCAGCTCGCGCACGTTGCCGGGCCATTCGTAGTACTGCAGCATCGCGATCGCCTTCTTGCTGAGGCGCACCGAGCCGCGGTTTTCGCGCTCGATTCGCGCGATCATTTCATGGATTAGCAGGGGGATAT
>JAOTUD010000185.1 GCA_029864065.1 Gammaproteobacteria bacterium
AACGATATCAACGGGGATTTTCGCTGGTCGAACTGATCGTCGTCGTCGTGCTGCTGGGGCTGCTCGCCGGCGGCGCCGGGCTGCTGATCGTCAGGCCCATCGAGGCCTACCAAGACCAGGTGCGGCGCCAGCAACTCGTCGACCAGGCGGAAATGGCACTGCGCCAGATCGCGCGCGACGTGCGCCAGGCGCTGCCGAACAGTATCCGTATCGCTGTGGTCGGGTCCGGTTTCGCGGTCGAAATGGTCAATACCGTCGACGGCGCGCGTTATCGAGACGAGTTCGGGGGCGACTTTATTATCGACGACAGCTTCACACTCGAATTCAGCGCCGGCGACACCGACTTCAACCTGCTCGGCGGCTTCAACGTGTTGACGCCGCCGCTAACGCTGGGCGCCCGACAGCGCCTGGTGATTTATAACACGTCTTGGGTCGATATCTATACCGACGCCGCGCTCAACAACAATCCCGGAATCATTACACCCACCGGTACCGCGATCGACCTGTCGGTGATTACGCCGCCGATGGACGGCGACGAGTTTCATATTAATATGGTTCCTGCCTTTCAGTTCGCGCAGCGGTCGCCGGGCCAGCGGATTTTCGTCGTCGACGGGCCCATCAGCTATATCTGCAACCCGGCAAGCGGCCGCATCCTGCGTCATGTCGGCTACAACTACAGCGTCGCTCAGCCGACTCCGCCGGCGGGCGGCAGCAGCGATGTCGTGGTGTCGCAGCTGAGCGGCTGCAGCTTGACCTACAACCCGGGCAGCGCTCAGCGCGGCGGTATACTGACCATCGAAATCACCATCGCCGATAGCGGCGAATCGGTCAGCCTGCTGCACCAGGTGCACGTGGTGAACGTGCCATGAAGCCGGCGCGCACACAGCATGGGTTTACCCTGGTCACGGCGATATTCCTGCTGGTTGCGGTTGCCGTGCTGGTGGTATACATGAGCAATATCCGCGTAGTGCAGCAAACCACGCTGCTCTACGGCGTGCAGGGCGCGCGCGCGATGCAGGCCGCCCGCAGCGGCATCGAGTGGGGCATTTACCGGTCACTCACCGATGGCGCCTGCCCGGCGGCGACGAGCTTTACCACACTGGATCCCGCGTTGAGCAGCTTTACCATCAGCGTTACCTGCGGCGAATCGACCCATGTCGAGGGCGCGACGTCGATCAAGGCCTACCAGTTGACCGCGACCGCGAGTAGCGGCAGCTTCGGTTCGCTGGACTACGTGCAGCGCAGAATGCAGGCGACGGTGTCGATCGATCCACCGTAATCAATGAGCGGCAGAGCTCGATTCGAGGTCCCGTGAACCTGCCGAAATCGAGGAATTTACGAAAAACCTTGAAGTGCTTAACAGAGATCGGCCTGCAATGTCGATAAACTCGGTCGAGCGCGATGTATGGAAAGCATTTCTCTTTACATATCAAATAGTTTCAAATCAATATTAAAGTATTATTTGAGTTGTTGAAATTTAGACACTATACTGAGTTAACTAGATGCTGGGTTATACGGGATGTCACTGAACAGTGAAAAAAAACCGACACTGTTGCTGGTCGACGATGATGCAATCATTGCCGATAGTCTCGAGTATATTCTCAGCGATGAATACCAGGTCGAACGCGCCACGGATCGAAGCTCGAGCTTCGCGCTGATCGACAGCATGGAGGTGTCGCCGACGCTCGCCCTGATCGACCTCGGGCTGCCGCCGAATACGCACCGACCCGACGAAGGCCTCGCGATTATCCGCAAGATAGCGCATATGCATCCATCGACTCGCGTGCTCGTGCTATCGGGCCAGGACAACAAGAAGCACGTATTTCAGGCAAGGGAAGACGGCGCGGTCGATTTCATTTCCAAGCCCTGCGACATCGCCGAGATCAAGGTGCGGCTGAAAAAACAGATCATTGCCGGGGGCGGCAGCGACACCGGTCACGGCGACATCGAAGGCATCGTCGGCTCCAGCGAGGAAATCGAGCTGTTACGGATGCAGATCAGGCAAATTGCCGACTCGCCTTATCCCGTGCTGATCGAGGGCGAATCGGGCAGCGGCAAGGAAGTCACCGCGCGCAACCTGCATCGTTGCAGTTCGCGCAAGCTCGAACCCTTCCTGACGCTTAACTGCGCCGCTTTCAACGGCGAACTGCTCGAGTCGCAATTGTTCGGACACGTCAAGGGTGCGTTCACTGGCGCCACCGAAACCAAGAAAGGATTTTTCGAGGAAGCCGCCGCGGGAACCCTGCTGCTGGACGAGGTTGCCGATCTGCCGCTGGATTTGCAGGCCAAGCTGCTGCGCGTGCTCGAAGACGGCGAGTTTTACCGGCTCGGTGAAACCCAGCCGCGACACTCGTCGGCGCGCGTGCTGGCGGCGACCAACAAGGATATTTTTGCCGCGATTAAATCCGGTCAGTTCCGCGAGGACCTTTACCATCGACTAAGCGTGTTGACCGTGCGAGTACCGTCGCTGAAGGAGCGCAACGGCGACAAGCAGGAGCTATTGCTCTATTTCATGCAGCAGGTGGCCGAAGAGGTTGCCGCTTTCCAGTTAGATGAAAAAGCGCTAAAGCTTTGGAATGATTACACTTTCCCCGGAAATGTGCGAGAATTGCGCAACATAATAATCAGGCTTTCAGCGAAGTACCCGGGGCAGACGATCAAAGCCGAGGTGCTGCAGAGAGAAATGTCAGGATTGCAACGACACAACGGCGCGGCGGCGAGCGACAGTTGGCTGACCGAGGCTTTGCAGGATTCCGGTTTTCAGCTCGATCGGTTGCTCAAGTCGGTCGAGAGGGAGGCCATCGAGCATGCCATGCGCGAGCATGACGGCAATGTCAGCAAGGCGGCCGAAATGCTCGGTATCAACCGCACCACGCTGTACGGTCGCATGGATCGGCTCGAGGGCAAGGAGTAGCCCATGTACGAAGACTATTTCGGCCTCGATCGCCCGCCCTTCAAGATAACCCCCGATACCAGCCTGTTTTACGAGGGCGGCAAACGTGGTGATATTCTCGCCGCGCTGGTTTATGCGATCCACCGCGGCGAGGGCATCGTCAAGGTAGTGGGCGAGGTCGGCAGCGGCAAAACCATGCTGTGCCGGATGCTGCAGCTCAAGCTGCCGGACACCGTCGAAATCGTCTACATCGCGAACCCGAGCGTGTCCCCGGAGGATATCCTGTTCGTTATCGCGCACGAGTTATCGTTGTCGGTAACCAAGGAGGACTCCAAGCATAAGGTCATGCACCTGCTGCAGGATTACCTGCTGCAGCGGCACATGGAAGACAAGCAGGTGGTGCTTTTTATCGAGGAAGCCCAGGGCATGCCGATCGAAACCCTCGAGGAAATCCGCCTGTTGTCGAATCTCGAAACCGACGAAGACAAGCTGCTGCAGATCGTCCTGTTCGGCCAGCCCGAGCTCGATGAAAACCTGGCGCAGCAGTCTATCCGGCAGCTGCGCGAGCGAATCACCCACAATTTCAACCTCGACCCGTTGACCCGGGACGAGATCCACAACTACCTCAATTTTCGCATGCGCGAAGTCGGCTATACCGGCCCCGAGCTGATCAACCAGTCGGTCGCCAGAAAAGTCGAGCAGCATTCTGACGGCCTGCTACGGCGCATCAATATCATCGCCGACAAGATATTGCTTTCCGCGTTTGCCGAGGGCACCCATAACCTCAGCGTCAAACACGTCAACGCGGCGGTTAACGACAGCGCCTTTCACCAGCCAAAATCGCAAAAATCGAAAGCATTTTGGTGGCTCGGCCTGCTGCTCGCCGCGGCGCTCGCGGTCGTGATGTTGCAGACGCGCGTGCAATGGCTTTCGCTTCAGGTCGGTGCTGACGACACGGCGCAGGAGATAGCTGCTATAAATGACAAACCGGTCACGGACATCGCGCCGCAGGCGTTGGAAACTGGCGCGCAGCAAGAGCCGCTGGCGGCAGAAGTTCAGGTAGAACCGGTTGCAGTTGCCGCAGCGTCGTCCGCCGCCCAGCAGCCAGATCCGCGGGCCGTGGTAAACGCGGATTCGAGAACTGAGACCGAGGAAGAAATCAGGCAACAGACCGAGATGCTGGTGGAACAAGTCGAACAGGTGGCGCAGCAGGTCGAGGCCGCGGTGAAGCAGGCAACGGACCTGGCGCAGGCCGAACAGGCACAAGCGGACGAGGACCAGGTGCTGCAGAGGGCGCTTGACCAGGCCGCCGCCAGCGACGCGCTTGCGTCGAAGACGAGCACCGATCTTAGCTTGACCGCGGATTACAATGAATGGCTAAATGCCAAGCTGGAGGAAAGCCGGGACTGGCTTAGCAAGGCGGATCGCGACAAGGTATCGATACAGGTACTGATGCGCAGTAAATCCGCCGCCCGCGAATTGGTCTATTATTTGCGTAACGAGTGGCCGCTGGATTTATCGAAAACGTATTTATACGAAGTAAATGCCGAGAATCGAAGTATTTACCGGGTTTTCTATAGCGAATTCGACTCATTGTCCCTGGGCAGGGACCAGCTCGAGAAACTGCCCGAGTCGGTAAAGGTTAATTCGCCCTATCTGCATTCGGTATATCGCATGCAGAAAGCATTGCTTTAACAGTCTTGTCCTCGAACTGGAACGACAATATGAAAAACATTTTACTGTTACTCGCTCTACTCAGCCTGACGGCCTGTAAAGGCCTGATGGGGAAAGATGAACGGATGGCCGTTTCGGATGCACACGTTGGTGCGCCTGTGCCCGTGGCCGAACAGGCCGAAATCGGTATACCTCCCGTTGTCGAGCAGGTGCCCATTATTGCCGCTCCGGAGCCGGAAGAGCCGATGCAGACATTCACCGTGGTGGCCACCGACCTGCCCGCCAGCGAGCTACTGTTCGCGCTCGCGCGCGACGCTCGCCTGAATCTGGATATAGATCCATCGATCGATGCCAGGGTCAGCATCAACGCGATCGATCAGACCCTGCCGCAGATCCTCAAGCGCATCTCGCGGCAGGTTGCGCTGCGCTATTACCTGGACGGCCCGAACCTGGTAGTCGAGGTCGACAAGCCGTTTACCCGCGTTTACCGTATCGACTACCTGAACATGTCGCGCGAAACCCAGTCCAGCATCGATGTTGCCACCCAGATTGCATCGACCGGGACCGTCGCTGGCGGCAGCGGTGGCGGCGGGGGTAGCAATTCCTCGACCACCGTCACCAACGAGGCCGTCAATAATTTCTGGAAGACCCTCGAGGAAAATATCGGCCTGTTGGCCAATATCGATGGTGCAGCCGGGACCGTGATTTCCAACCGTGAATCCGGCACCATCTCGGTGCGCACGACCTCGGCCGCGCACCGGGATATTCAGCGTTTCGTCGACGCGGTGATGGGCAGCGCGCGGCGCCAGGTGCTGATCGAGGCCACCGTCGTCGAGGTTACGCTGAATGACGAATTCCAGGCCGGCGTCGACTGGTCGCGTATCGCCGTCGGCGATGGCTGGAGCCTCCAGCAAAACCTGCTGGGCCAGACCCTGGGAGCCACGCCATTTACGTCTGCTACTTATGCCAATAGCAACACCGACCGGGATATCTCGGCCGCGATCAAGGCGCTGGATACGTTTGGAGACGTTTCGGTGATGTCGAGCCCGAAGATCATGGCATTGAACAACCAGACCTCGGTGCTGAAGGTTGTCGATAACCTCGTCTACTTCACCACCGACGTCGATGAAACCGAGGGTACCTCGAACAACGCCCCCAAGACCACGATAGACACGACGATCAACACCGTGCCGGTTGGTTTCGTCATGAACGTGACGCCTTATATCACCGATACCGACGAGGTAATCCTGAATATCAGGCCCACGATTTCGCGCGTGCTTGAATTCGTCCCGACGCCGACGATCCCGACGGCCCTGGGCTTGATTCCTCCCAACGAAGTACCCGTAATCCAGGTGCGCGAAATGGAATCGGTGCTGCGCGTAACGAGCGGTAACACCGCCGTACTGGGCGGGCTGATGCAGGATACCGCGGATGTAAATGATGCGGGGATTCCCGGCCTGCACGACGTCAAGGGCGTTGGCCTGCTGTTCGGCACCAAGGGACGCCAGTACAACAAGACCGAGCTGGTCATTTTCCTGCGCCCGCGGGTCATCGATAACGCCAGCCTCGATACCAGCCTGCAGGATTTCAAGAAGTTCCTGAAACCCGAAGTATTCTCGGAACAATAGAGATCAGGCATGAGTTTACTGCTAGACGCGCTGAAGAAAGCCGCCGAGCAAAAGGCGGAGAAGAGCAAG
>JAOTUD010000186.1 GCA_029864065.1 Gammaproteobacteria bacterium
GG
Source organism: Gammaproteobacteria bacterium (assembly GCA_029864065.1). Classification (GTDB taxonomy): domain Bacteria; phylum Pseudomonadota; class Gammaproteobacteria. The sequence continues at coordinate 3 of JAOTUD010000186.1, forward strand.
GGGTTCGCCGATCGGGCCGTAACGCTCGTCGGGCTCGCCGAACTGGCTTAATACGTCGTCCATGCTGATACCGCGTTTCGGCAGGACCTGCTGTTGGCTTGACGCGACGTGCCCGGGGATTGTGAGTTGGTCGCCCGCAGCCGCGGGTTGCAGGATCAAACTACAGCCCAGGAGCATAAAATAGAATCCCGTGCGCATGTTGGCTAGTCTCCAGATATAGTGCATGTAACTATAGCACGCCATCGTATCCAGACAAGTATGCCGGATATCGTAACCGCGGCAGTGGTGGGACACCCTTATTCATGCTTTAATCCGCCGCATGAAATTACCGCTGGAAATCTTCGTCGGCTTGCGTTACACGCGCGCCAAGCGACGCAATCATTTTATCTCGTTTATTTCGTTGATCTCGATGCTGGGAATAGCCCTCGGTGTGATGGCGCTGATCGTCGTGTTATCGGTCATGAACGGGTTCGAAAAAGAGTTGCGCGGCCGTATCCTGGGAATGGTTTCGCACGTCACGGTATCCAGCTTTCGCGGCCCGCTGCAGGACTGGCAGGGCCTGCGCAGGCGGGCCATGGAGCATCCGGACATAATCGGGGGCGCGCCCTATATCGAGGCCGAGGCGATGATTTCGAACCTGTCCTCGGTTAGCGGCGCGTTGATCCGCGGCATCGATCCCGAATACGAAAACGAGGTTTCGGAAATTTACCAGAGCATGGAATTCGGCGTCCTGAGCGACCTGGTTGCCGGTGAATACGGCATCGTGCTGGGTAGCGGCCTGGCCAATTCTCTCGATGTCGTGCCGGGAGATCGAATCACCATGGTGACACCACAGGCGATCGCATCTCCCCTCGGCCTGCTGCCGCGCCTGCGGCGTTTCAAGGTCGTCGGAATTTTTGAAATCGGCGTCTACGAATACGATCGCAGCAGCGCACTGGTGCACTACCAGGATGCCAGCCGGCTGTTCGGTATGGACGGCGGCGTCAGCGGGATCCGCCTGAAGCTCGACGATCTCGATCTGGCGCCACTGGTGCGGCTCGACCTTAAACAAAGCATCGGCCTCGAGTACTGGGTTTCGGACTGGACGCTGAGGCACAGCAATTATTTCAAGGCGGTGCGCACCGAGAAAACCGTGATGTTCATCATCCTGTCGCTGATCGTCGCGGTCGCGGCGTTCAATATCGTATCCACGCTGGTCATGGTGGTGACCGACAAGCAGTCCGATATCGCGATCCTGCGTACGCTCGGCATGTCGCCGCGGTCGGTCATGTGCGTGTTCATGGTGCAGGGCACTCTGATCGGGCTGATCGGAACGCTGGCGGGTCTTGCCGGCGGCATCGTGGTGGCGTCGCACATCGACACTATCGTGCCCGCGCTGGAGCAGTTTTTTCAGACCCAGTTTCTGCCGCGTGGCGTGTATCCGATTACCGAGCTTCCGTCGGAAATGAAACAATCCGATATCCTCAGGATTACGCTGCTGTCATTCGGTGTTTCCGTCGTCGCTACCCTTTACCCGGCGTTGCGGGCATCGAAGACCCGGCCCGCGGAAGCGCTTAGTTATGAATAACGGAGACGCCGCGTGACGGCAACCGTAATCGAGGCCAGCGGGGTCAGGAAGATTTTTCGTCAGGGCAAGCTCGATGTCGAGGTGCTGAAGGGCGTCGACTTCAGCGTTGCGGCCGGGGAAAGTCATGCGATCCTAGGCGCCTCCGGCGCCGGCAAGTCGACCCTGATGCACCTGCTCGGGGGTCTCGATCATGTCAGCGGCGGAGAGATAAACATCGCCGGGAAGTCGCTAAGCAGGCTGTCCGAGACCGATCTCGGCAGGCTGCGCAATCGCCATCTGGGTTTCATCTACCAGCTCCACCACCTGCTGCCCGAGTTCAGCGCGCTGGAAAATATCGCGATGCCGCTGCTGATCAGGCGCGTGTCGGCGCAGGCCGCCAGGGCCGAGGCGCGCAGCTGGCTGCAGAAAATTGGTCTCGAGCAGCGGGTAATACACAAGCCGGGCGAACTGTCGGGGGGCGAACGGCAACGCGTCGCGCTGGCGCGGGCCCTGGTGACGCGACCGGATTGCCTGCTGGCCGACGAGCCTACCGGCAACCTGGATCAGCAAACCGCGGCGCAGATGCTGGAACTGATGCTGGATCTCAACCGGGAACTCGATACCGCTCTGGTGGTGGTCACCCACGATCTCGCGATCGCCGCGCGCATGCAGCATCGCTGGCACATGCTCGACGGTATTCTGACCCAGGAGTCCTGACGACTTCCGCGCCCCGGCCGAGGTCTCTTGCCGGACTATCGAGTCAACCTGCGCTGGTTTCTCTGCTACCCGGGCCGGGTCAGCTGGGCCGCGAGAAAACTGCAGTAAATCAGCATCACCGGTATTTGCAGCAACATGTAGATCGCGTCGGACACCAGGCGGATGCTGCCCGATATCGACAGCCGGTGGTCTATCCAACGTGAAATCGGAATGCTCGCCTGCCGTGTCACGAAATAGGCCAGCGTCATGTAGGCGACGATTTTCGCGAGCGTGGCCGCCGACGGGAACAGTACCGGTGTCGACAGGTTTTCCAGATATTGCCAGTGAAACACCAGCGCGATGGTTAGCAGGCTTTGCACCGGTAGCGCAAATACCGGGTGGTCGACCACCGGGATGAATGCCAGCAGCAATCCCGCGAAGAACAGGATATTGATCAGATCGCTGCCCTGGCCCTGGCGGGCGAGGATACGCCAGAAATCTACGGAGGTGGAGTTTTCGTCGATCCCGGGGTAGACCTGGCTGACGACGATCAACAGCACGAGGATGCGGATTATCGGGCACAGGACATGCTCGAGCAGCCACAGCGTCGCAGCAACGTCGCGCGCCTGGTGCAGCAGGTAAAAGCAGAGGCTGGTCCCCGCGACCACGCTCGCAGCGGTAATCGGGATAGCCCAGAACAGGCTCACTGTTTTTCGCTGGATTGATGGTGGCGCAGGTTGTGCAGACGCTGGGCGCGGATCTTGATGTGGTTAAGAATATGCAAATGCCACAGGACCCGTACCAGCACGAACGACAATAGCGAGCAGATTGCGCCAACGGTAAAGCAACCCAGCAGGAAGGGTTGCCAGATGTGGGCAAGCCTGGAAAGTAGCCATGTGAAACTGAGTTCGAAATTGAATCTGCCGGGTTCCTCGCCCAGCATGGCGGCGCCGAGCAGGTAACAGAAATAGTACAGCGGCCCCATCGTGAACGGGTTGCTGATCCATACCATGGGCACCGCGACAAGAATGTTCACCCTTAACCAGATGGCGCCGGCGGCGGCGATTAACATCTGAAACGGAACCGGGATAAAGGCGCAAAAAACGCCCATCGCGACGGCGACCGAAAACGAGCGCCGGTTGATATGCCACAAGGACGGGTCCTGCAACCGCGGACCCAGTAGTTTTATCCAGCGGTTTTGAGTGATAACGTCAGAATGCGGCAAAAACTTTCTGAGAAACTTCTTTGCCATCGTGATTGTATTATCAACAGTATTCCAATATTCTGCAAAGAGTTGGATCACATAACAGGGAAAACGAGGGCAGGGAAGCATGCCCGGATATGCAGTCGCCATAGTGCTGGGTTCATTGCTGGCTTTTTACGGTAACGAATTACCGGATTCGAGCTGGTCGGCGTTCGCGCCGCTGCTGTTGCTGTTGTGCTTTTTTCTCCCCCGGTATCGATTCCTGCTGTTGGCAGCAACGGCTTACCTGTGGAGCTGCGCCTTGTTTCATGTTCATCTGGAACATCGTCTCGTCGACGCTTTCGACAACCGGGTGAGCGTGGTAAAGGGCGACGTGAAAGGGGTACCAGAGCTCGATTCGGGGCGTACCCGCTTTTACCTCGAAAACGTCGAAATCGCGGCTTACCCTGCCGCCATGCCACGCCTGGTTCGCCTGAACTGGTACCAGGATGAAATTCTGCCGCGGCCTGGCGAGCGCTGGCAATTCGAGGTAAAGCTGAAGCAGTCCCGGGGGCTGTCGAATCCGGGGGGATTCGATTTCGAAGCCTGGCAATTTACCCGCGGCATCGACGCCGGTGGTTACGTTCGGCATTCACCGCTGAATGTTAAACTGCGCAGCGCGGGCCGGCTGGATGTAGACGACTGGCGCATGCGGCTCGCGCTGGCGATCGATCGATATTGCGCCGATTGCAGTCATCGCGGCCTGATCAAGGCGCTGACGCTGGGATTCCGGGGCGACATCCCCAACCATCAACAACGCTTGCTGCAATCCAGCGGCACCGCGCATTTACTGGCGATATCGGGCTTGCACATCGGCATGGTGTCGTTGTTTGCGTTTGCGCTGGGGCGCTTTTGCTGGCGCTTCGGGATCCACCGCAGCGCGGTGAATCGAGTTCAGGCTGCCGCGCTGCTGGCAATGCTGGTGGCCACCGCCTATGCCGCGCTGGCAGGTTTCAGCCTGCCCACCGTGCGTGCGCTCGCGATGCTGTTGATCCTGCTGCTGGCGCTGCTGTGCAAAAGCCGGATAAACCTGCTGCAGTCGCTGTCCATGGCGGTCATCGTGATCCTGCTGGCAGACCCGCGCGCCGTCGGTTCGAACTCGTTCTGGCTGAGCCTGTGCGCATTGCTGGTAATCGCATTTGCGCAATTTCGGCTCGGCGCCGGCTTGCGCTGGTGGCAACAATTGCTGGCCTTGCAGGCCTGTTTTTCGCTATTGTTCGCGCCGCTCGGTCTGCTGTTATTCGACCAGCTCAACCCGGCCGGATTTATCGCCAATATCGTCGCGATCCCGCTGATCAGCCTTGTCGTGCTGCCGCTGCTGCTGCTGGCCTGTGTACTGGTGATACCGGGATTTGGCGTCGCCCGGGTGCCGTTCGCCGTGGCCGATCAGTTACTGCAGTGGCTGCTTGCCTGGCTCGATATCGTGCTGCATTCCGGGTTGAACTCGGTGGATGCCTGGTACCCCGCACCCATGCTGATGCTGGCGCTGGCGATGCTGGCCTGGCTGCTGCTGCCGCGTCCGCCGGTAATGCGCGAGCTCGCGCTGGTAACGCTTGCAATGCTGGTTTACTGGCAGCCCGCGCGACTCGAGCGCGGCGAATTCGAACTGGTCGTGCTCGACGTCGGCATGGGCACCTCGATCCTCGTGCGCACGCGGCATTACAGCCTCGTGTACGACTTCGGTCCGGGTAAGCCGGGGATCTACAGCGCCGCCGAATGGGCCCTGTGGCCAGTGATGAATCGGCTGGCGCTGCGGATTCCTGATCTGGCGGTGGTCAGCCACGTCGACCAGGATCATAGCGGTGGATTGCATTCGGTGCTCGACCGCTATCCGGAGTTACGGCTGCTATCGGGAACGCCGCGCGAGCTGGCAGCGAGATTTTCGCTAGAGCGAAGGGTGCCTTCCTGCCACGAATACCCCGCCTGGCGCTGGGACGGCGTGGAATTCCGTTTCCTGCCGCCAGGCGCCGCAACCGCCAGCACCAATAACCGTTCCTGCGTATTGCTGGTCGACGGGATTCACCGCGTCCTGATACCCGGCGATATCGAGTCCGGTCGCGAACGCAGCCTGCTCGCAGGCCACGCGCAGGAAGTGACGGCCGATGTGCTGATCGCGCCGCACCATGGCAGCAACACCTCGTCGAGCCATGCATTCCTGGAGCGGGTAGCGGCCCGGCACGCCGTGTTTACGGTATCGCGGGGCAACCGCTGGGGGTTTCCGGCGGCGCCAGTCGTAACGCGCTACACCGCTCTCGGAATGCGGCAGTTTCGTAGCGACCGCGACGGCGCCATCACGATTGTCAGCACCTCGCGGGGACTCGAGATAAAGCCGCATCGACTGCCCCCGAGGCGAATCTGGCGGCGATGGTAAAACGCCGCATGTCACAGTATGATGTGCGACATTTGGTGTTGAGGGATAACGCGTGTTTGAACTGGTTCAGGCGGGTGGCTGGCTGATGATTCCGATACTGTTGTGTTCGGTCATTGCGGCGGCCATCATCATCGAGAGAACATGGACCCTGCGCCGCAAAAAGGTCATTCCGGAAAAGCTGTTGACCGGTATCTGGAACCTGCTCAATAACGACGCGCTGACCGACAAGCATATCGGCGAGATCGAGAACGGGTCTCCGCTGGGCAAGGTGCTCGCCGCGGGCCTGATCAATCGCCACCTGTCGCGCGACCTGATACGGGAGAGTATCGAGGAAACCGGTCGTTTTGTCGTGCACGAAATGGAACGGTTCATGAATACGCTGGGCACTATTTCC
>JAOTUD010000187.1 GCA_029864065.1 Gammaproteobacteria bacterium
GCAGGTCGGGGGATTAAAGATCCCGGATAAATGCTGGCGCATTTTCCGGGATGACGCCGCAACTTATATCCTGCCGTGAGATCGAGGCGTTAGAAAATCAGGCCGGGGGATTAAAGATCCCGGATAAATGCTGGCGCATTTTCCGGGATGACGCCGCCCTGGGGCGGCGTCACTTGATGACTTTGAGGGTAGGGCCCTTTGGCTTGTCGCTGATCGGTTTATCGACTTCGCCCGCGGCATCGCTGGAATCTTCGGCAGGGAACATCATGCCTTCACCGTTTTCGCGAGCGTATATCGCCATCACCGATCCTATCGGGCAGTAAATATCCTCGGCGACACCGTTGAAGCGGGCCGAAAACGACAGGTAATCGTTGGTCATCTCGAGATTCTGGATTGCCGGCGGTGCAAGATTGAGCACAACCTTGCCATCGGTTGCGATCCCGGCAGGAATCCGTACTTCATCGTTGCCGGTATCGACCAGGATATAGGGGGTCTTTTCGTTATCCAGAATCCATTCGTAGAGTGCGCGAACGAGATAAGGCTTGCTTGGCGTCATTACGGAACGGCAGGCTTAAGCGACCATGTCCCTCTCTTGCTCGGAGAGGCTCGCTTGAAACGAAGGGCGCGAAAACACGCGCTTCATGTAAGTCGTGATTTGCTTGGTCGATTTCGGAAGCTCTATGCCGTAATGCGGCAAACGCCACAGGATCGGCGCGATACTGCAATCCAGCAGGCTGAATTCGTTGGACAGAAAATACGGCATCGCGCCGAACACTTCTGCCGAATTGATGAGGCTTTCGGTAAGCGCCTTCTTGGCCTGGGCCTTGCGCTTCTCGGTGCCGCGCTCGATGTCTCCGAGCAGGCTGAACCAGTCGCTTTCGATGCGGAACAGCGCCAGTCGACTCTTGGCGCGCGACACCGGATCCACCGGCATCAGCGGGGGATGCGGAAAACGCTCGTCGAGATACTCGATCAGCACGCGCGCGTTATACAGGACCAGGTCGCGATCGACCATGGTCGGTACGGTTGCGTACGGGTTTAAGTCGAGCAGATCCTCGGGCAGATTATTGGTATCTACGTCATGGATTTCGACCGTGATGTCTTTCTCCGCGAGCACGATGCGCGCGCGGTGACACTCAGGATCGGTCGGCGAAGAAAAACAACTCATTACCGAACGGCGATTCGCCACTACGGACATATTATTGGACCCAAGGTTAGTGAACGTCCTTCCAGTATTCTTTCTTCAGAAAATAAGCCAGAACCAGGAATGCGAGAAGGAAGATGATAACACCGGTGCCGACGTTTTTGCGGGTTTGCTTGTAAGGTTCCGCAATATAATCGAGAAAAGCCACCAGGTCGTGGATGGTTTGATCATACTCGGATTTCGACAGGCTGCCCGGTTTTATCAGGTCGAAGCCGACGATAACTTCGTGCTCGTTACCATTCGAATCGGTTACGGTCTGGTACTTCGGTGCCTGCAGCCCCTGCAGGTCGGCGAGCACGTGCGGCATGCCGACATTGGCAAACACGCCGTTATTGACGCCGAGCCCGTCCCGGATCTCATCGACGTAAAATCCGCGCAGGTAATTGTACAGCCAGTCGACTCCGCGCGAGCGCGCGACCAGCGAAAGGTCGGGAGGCACGATACCGAAAGCCTGTTCCGCGTACTCCGGCGTCATCGCGTTTTTCATCAGCGCGCCGACCTTGGTCTTTGCGCCGCTGGCCTCGGTCGTGAAAATCAGGTTTTCCCGCACCAGGTCCTCGGGAATACCAAGATCTTCGCCAACCCGGTTGTAGCGCGAATAGGAGGCGGAATGGCAGCCCATGCAGTAATTGACAAAGCTGCGGGCACCGCGCTGCATGGCCGCCTTGTCGCTCCAGTCGATTTCGATCTTGTCGTCGGGATAAGCGTATTCCCCACCTGCGGCCAGGCCGATTGCGGGCAGCAGCAGCCCGGTCACGATAATCAATACCTTGTTCATTACTGGACCCTCGCTGGCACCGGTTTGGTGGTTTCGTTTTTGCTGATCCACCAGAGTCCAAGGAAAAAGCCGAAGTAGCCAATGCTGAACAGGCGCGCAAACATGGTGCGGGTCTCGGTTGCAGGCAAGGCGCCAAGATAGCCCAGCCCAAGAAAACTGATTACCAGGATGACCACCAGCAGCTTGAACGTGGTCGACCGGTAGCGCACCGATTTAACCTTGCCGCGATCGATCCAGGGCAGCAGAAACAGGACGATTATCGCCGAAAACATCGCGATGACCCCTAACAGCTTGTCCGGGATCGCACGCAAGATCGCGTAGTAAGGCGTGAAGTACCAGACCGGCGCGATATGCTCGGGCGTCTTGAACTGGTCGGCCGGTACGAAGTTGGCGTGCTCGAGAAAATAGCCGCCCATTTCCGGCATGAAAAACACGACGACGCTGAACAGGATCAGGAATACCACCAGGCCGAGGATATCCTTGACCGTGTAATACGGGTGGAAAGGAATACCGTCTAGCGGGATCCCGTTTTCATCCTTGTTTTTCTTGATTTCGACGCCGTCGGGATTGTTCGAGCCGACCTCGTGCAGCGCGAGAATATGCATCACCACCAGCATCAGCAGCACCAGCGGCACCGCGACCACGTGCAGAGCAAAAAACCGGTTAAGCGTCGCGTCGGAAACGACGAAATCGCCGCGTATCCACAGGGTAAGCTCATCACCAACCACCGGGATCGCGCCGAACAGCGAGATGATGACCTGCGCTCCCCAGTAGGACATCTGTCCCCAGGGTAACAGGTATCCCATGAACGCCTCGGCCATCAGCGCGACGAAGATAAACATGCCGAAAATCCATATCAGTTCGCGCGGTTTCTGGTAGGAACCATAGATCAACGCACGAAACATGTGCAGGTAGACGACGATGAAGAAGGCCGAGGAACCGGTAGAGTGCAGGTAGCGGATCAGCCAGCCCCAGTCGACATCGCGCATGATGTACTCGACCGAGCTGAACGCCATGTCGCCGTCGGGCTTGTAGTGCATGGTCAGGAAAATTCCGGTGACGATCTGCAAAATCAGCACAAACAACGCCAGTGAACCGAAGAAGTACCAGAAATTGAAATTCTTCGGCGCGTAGTACCTGGACAGGTGTTCCTCGTACATCTTGGTCAACGGGAAACGCGCGTCGATCCATCCCATGAATCCGGTGCCTGTATCTTTTTCGCTCATTATACTACTCCATCCTCGCCAATCAGTATCACGCTGTCACTAATGAAAAAGTGCGGCGGAACGGTCAGGTTTGTCGGCGCCGGTACGCCCGCATAGACTCTTCCGGCGAAGTCAAACTTCGAACCATGGCAGGGACAGAAGAAGCCGCCCTGAAAGTCGGTCGTGATTTCGGGTCGGTAACTCGGCGAACATCCGAGGTGGGTGCAAATCCCTTCGATAATCAGATATTCGGGCTTGCGCGAGCGATACTCGTTGCGAGCGTACTCGGGCTGGATGCTTTGTTGCGACCCGGGATCGCGTAGCTCGTCCTCGATCCTGGGCAAGGTATCCAGCGCCTTCTGGTCGCGGCGCACGACCCAGACGGGTTTTCCGCGCCACTTGACGATAATCTGCTGGCCCGGTTCGAGCTTGCTGATGTCCGCCTGCACCGGCGCGCCGGCGGTCTTGGCGCGAGCGCTGGGACTCCAGCTTTTCAGAAACGGCACTGCGACCGCGCCCGTACCGACGGCGCCCACGACCATCGTACCCGCAGTCAGGAAGCGCCTGCGGCTGTTATCAACTTCATCAGACATTCGCATTCTTACCCAAAAAAATTTGTAAACTGACGTAGAAACGACCTGCGTTGCGGGCAATTGCTTCCCGTCCGCGAGGCCGTAGTCTCGGACATAAAAAAAGGCCGCTAGCATAGCCCACTTTGACTTTTCCGTCGAGGGGATTCAACGCCAATAGTGAATATTTGACCGGGTTTCGAGCTCGCTTTCGCCAGGCGCCGTCACACCGGATTGGGTATATCGATAAATTGCAGCTCGATCCCGAACCTGTCGACGATCGCGGCGCCGAGGGCCTGTATGCCGTAACGCTCGGTCGCGTGATGACCGGCGGCGATGTAATGGATACCCATTTCACGCGCCAGGTGAAACGTGGGTTCGGAAACCTCGCCGCTGACGAAGGCGTCCACGCCGCGTGCGGCGGCCGCTTCGATGAATCCCTGCGCCGCACCCGTACACCACGCGAGGCGGCTCACCTCATGCTCCCCGGCAGCGATTGCAAGCGCCCGGGTATCCAGCCTGGTCTCGATATCCAGCGCCAGCTCCGGCAGCGACAGCGGCTTTGACAGCCTGCCCTCGAATACCAGGTTTTGTTCGCCGAAGCTGCCCTCGGTCTGCCACCCCAGCACCCGCGCCAGCTGCACGTTGTTGCCGACCTCGGGGTGCGCATCCAGCGGCAGATGGTAAGCGATCAGGTTGATATTGTTTCTGATCAGGCTGCCGATGCGTCGGCCCTTGACGCCGGTGATCGGCTGGGCCTCGCCTTTCCAGAAGTAACCGTGATGCACGATTATCGTATCGGCGCCATCGTCCGCCGCCGCTTCGATCAACGCCTGGCTCGCGGTTACCCCGCAGATTATGCGCTGCACCTGCGGGTTCGCCTCGACCTGCAGTCCATTCGGGCAGTAGTCGTTGAAGTCGCCTATTTTCAGGTAATCGTCGCAGAAATCGCAGAGTTGTTTTAATTGCATCGGGGTTAATCCTGTAGTCAGGGGCCTATGATACTATCGGCCCATGAGGCTAATCAAAGTTGCCGGATTTCTTTTCCAGTTTGGCCTGATCGGGCTCGCGCTGGCGGTGATCTATCTGTTTGCGGCAACCGACAGGAGCAAGGACGACATTCTCGAATTCCTGTCTTCCAGCGACCGTCGGGAACTACAGCAGCAAGCTGCGGATGGGTCGTCCGTGGGCGCCTTTTCCTATGCCGACGCGGTCGCATCGTCGGTTCCCTCGGTGGTGACCATCTACACCTCCAGAACCATCGAGGAAAAGCCGCATCCATTGCTCGAGGACCCGGTATTCAGCCAGTTTTTCGGCGACCAGCTGGAACGGCGTCAGCGCAGCCGCAACGAAACCAACCTCGGGTCCGGCGTCCTCATCGGTGCCGACGGTTACATCCTGACCAACCAGCACGTGATCGACGGCGCCGATGAAATCCTGATCCTGCTGGCCGACGGGCGCGGCAGCCAGGCGGTGTTGATCGGCCAGGACCGGGAGACCGATATCGCGATTCTGCAGATTCCGATGAGCGGGCTCAGCGGAATCAGGGTCGCGGATTCGCGCTCCGTACGCGTCGGCGACGTCGTGCTCGCGATCGGCAATCCGTTGAACGTCGGGCAAACCGTGACCATGGGAATCGTCAGCGCCACCGGGCGTAACCGCATCGGGTTGAATACCTTCGAAAACTTTATCCAGACCGATGCCGCGATCAATCCCGGCAACTCCGGCGGCGCGCTGGTCAACGCCCGCGGCGAACTGGTCGGGATCAATACCGCGATCTTCAGCCAGGCGGTCGGCGCGCAGGGAATCGGGTTCGCGATCCCGATCTCGCTGGCGCTCGATATCATGAAGGAAATCATCGAGTTCGGTAAGGTGACCCGCGGCTGGCTCGGCGTCGAGGGCACCGGAGTCACCGCGCGCGCCGCGATGGCGACCGGCGACCCGGGTATCAAGGGCGCGCTGATCGTCGGCGTATTCATCAACAGCCCGGCCGACATGGCGGGCATTCGCGCCGGCGATATCGTGGTCGCCGTCAACGGCAGGCCGGTGCTCGGCATTCGTGACCTGCTCGATCAGATTACCCTGTTCAAACCGGGCGATGAAATTCAGGTCACGATTTATCGCGGCCCGCAGAAGCAGACGCTCGCCATGACGGTCGTACCGCGCCCGCAATAAGGGTGGCGATGATGCCCCACCCACCGCGTTATCCCGGCCTTCGGGTCATCGTGACCTTTGAGTCATCCCCGCGCAAGCGGGGATCTTTTGCCTTCGTCACAGATTCTGATTAACGGCAGCGCCGTCCGCACCCGAGCTTTTACTCGAGTTCGACCTCGTCGGCGATTCCGTACAGATTGAAACTGCCATCATCCCTGATCTCGACGATATCGTCCGACGTAAAGACCGGCGGTGGTGCTGGGTTATAGGTCGTCGTTCCAGGATCCAGCTGGTACGCCACCCCTAGGACCGTAATAGAGTTATCCGCAAGG